>JALOQW010000180.1 GCA_025459275.1 Pirellula sp. | reverse complement strand
ATTCAACCGGTCTTCTGTGGATCTGCTCTGCATGGGGTAGGCGTGCAACCCTTGCTGGATGGTGTGAGTCACTACTTGCCATGCCCGCTCGATCGCCCGCCGGTAAAAGGATGCGATCCCAAGAAGCGAGATAAAGAGCTCGTTCGCAAACCAGATCCCAAAGAGCCCTTCTGTGGTCTGGTCTTTAAGATTCTCCCGGCCAAAACTGGGGACATGTTTTGGATCCGCGTTTACTCCGGTCGCTTGGAATCCAATTCCAGAGTCTATAACCCGAATCGAGACAAGAAGGAGAACGTGGCCCAGTTATGGCAAATCCATGCCACAAAGCGCGAGAAGCAAGGCCAGATCGATGCTTTGGAATGCGGTGACATCGCATGCGCCATCGGACCACGCGACTCCATCACAGGAGATACCCTGTGCGATACACGCGACATGATCGAGTTGCCCTCGATTCAGTTCGCACAGTCGGTGATTTCGATGGCCATCGAACCGGAGAACACCACCGAACGCAAGAAGCTTTCCGAAGTTCTCGACATGCTGAAACGCCAGGACCCAACCTTCCATGCCAGCGAAAGCAGCGAGTCGGGGCAGACCATCATCTCGGGCATGGGTGAGTTGCATTTGGAGGTGATCAAAAATCGGTTGGTTCGCGACTTCCATTTGAATGTCAAGTTCTACAAGCCGCGTGTCAGCTACCGCGAAACCATCGCTTCTACTGCAGAAGTGACCGGCCAGTGCAATCGCCAAGTCGGCGCGCAACATCTGTTCGCTCGGTTGCAAGTTCGATTCGAACCTTTGGAAGATCAGTCGTCCAAGGTGATCGTGCTCGACCGCACCCCACCCGAAAAGATGCTCCCCGAGAACTTGCGACAAGCAGCTTTGGAAGAACTGCGCAACCGCGCAGAAGGTGGCGGACTGGTCGGCTCGTTCCCGTTGTCTGGCATACGCATCAGTATTTTGGGGAGCGAAGTTGCCGAAATCGGTTCGGACGAAGTGGCGTTTCGTATCGCCGCCAACGACGCATTCGACCTAGGACTCCGCGAAGGTGGCCCATCCTTGTTGGAACCGGTCATGCGGATGGAGATCACGACCCCGCCCGATTACCTCGGAGAAATCGTTGGCGATTTGCAACAGCGACGAGGCTTGATTGAACGTACGGAAGCTCGTGGCTCCATCACGAGCATCTCCGCCCTCGCGCCGCTGAAAGAGCTGTTCGGTTATTCAAGCGCAATCCGCTCCTTGAGCCAAGGCCGCGCCGGCTGCTCGATGGAGCCTCATGGGTATCAAGTCGCTCCAAAAGAAGACCTTGAGTCGTTTGCGATGTAGCCGCGCCGGATCTATCCGCTAGGAACGTTACAAACGGACCGTAGGGTAGGAGACGGCACCGAAACTCCCTTGCCAAGGGCGTGAATTGCGAGCTAGTCTTGCAATGTACCGATCGCATCTTGGAATTCGCACCATGGCTCCGTCAACTAGCTGTCACAAGCTCCGTAGAATCGTTGCGCCCTTGGCTTGGGTCGTCTGTCTCGCTTCGATCTCTACGGGTCTCTCTGCCATGGGTCTTCAAGGCTGGGAACGGTATCGCGAAATGGCAGATCGATCGAATGTTGAAAAATTGAATCAGATGGTGGCCGAGTACCAACAACGGACAGGCCGCATCCCAGATATGAACCTGATCGAGCTGTTTCGAGCTGGGATTTCTCACAAGCGACTGCACGATACGCCCTACGGAGGGACATACCAGATCGATCCAGTCCGCCGGATGGTCTACAATCCGCATCGGCCGCATAACTAGGCCGGTTCGATATCCCTCCGCGCACGTCCTCATCCAGCATGCCAAAGAAATCTCGCTTTTCGCCACGGCAACCGATGTTATCCCTGTTCGAAGGGGACGAAGTCGCGGAATCGGTTCCTGCACCGCCGTTACCTGCAGAGCCGATACCTGCAGAGCCGCACGCATCAGCGTCTGTCGAAGCTGATCCGGAAGAGAGTGTCTCAACGGACTCCGCTGGAAAGCCCCCAACACTGGCCAGCCATCCCACGGCGGACGATCTCATTATCGTCGTTGACTCCCACTCCTTGATCTACCAGGTCTTTCATGCGTTGCCAGCCATGACCAGTCCCCAGGGGGTCGAGGTGGGTGCCGTTCATGGTTTTTTGCGCGACATCGCGAATCTTTTGCAGCAATGGAAGCCCAACTTTTTGGTCTGCGCGTTCGACGAGTCGGACATCACTTTTCGAAACGAGATGTTCGATCAGTACAAGGCGCATCGAGAAGAAATGCCGGAAGCCCTGCGTGGTCAAATCGGATTGATCGTGGACGCGCTGCGTATACTTGGGGTTCCGAGGGTGTCGGTCTCCGGCTTCGAGGCGGATGACATCTTGGCTACGATCGCACATCGCGCTTCCGAGTATGGATCGCGTGTGCTGCTCGTGACGAGCGATAAAGACTGCCGGCAATTGATAACGCCCAAAGTCAAGATGCTCAATGTCCGCAAGAACGAACTGTTCGGTGCAGAGGAATTGATGGCAACATGGTCCATTCGGCCGGAACAAGTCGTTGACTTTCAGGCATTGGTGGGTGACTCCGTCGACAATGTTCCGGGAGTGCCATCGATCGGCCCGAAAGCAGCGCAACAACTCTTGGATCAATTTGGTTCATTGGATGCGATCTACGAGAACTTGGATCGGGTGGCAGGGGACAAGAAACGTGAAAAGCTCCTTGAACATCGCGCGGACGCCTATCTGAGCCGCGATCTGGTTCGATTGAAGAACGATGTCGTGTTGCCACTGGACTGGGAAGAGATGCGGCCTGGAACCCCCGATCCGGTGGAACTGGAGAAGCTCTTTCGGGAGCTTGGGTTTCGGCGTTTGGCAGAATCGTTTCTGGAGATCGCGCGGGAAACGACTGGCGAAACAAATCCCGTTGCGAGAACTTCTCGGCGTCTGAATGCCGAAGGCTACCGCCTGGTTCGGTCACTTGAGGATTTACGAGCCGTGTGCCGAGAGATCGAAGAGTGCACTCTCATCGCGATTGATACCGAGACCACCTCGACACGTCCTCGGGATACCTCGCTGGTCGGAGTGAGCCTATGTTGGAATCCAGGGCAAGCGGCCTATGTGCCCATCCTCGGACCATCGGGCTCACCATGCCTGGACCTTGACTCCGTTCGTGAGTCCCTGCGGTCGTTGCTGGCCGATCCAAACAAACAATGGATCGGTCAAAACATGAAGTTCGATGCGATCGTCCTTCGAGCCCATGGCATGCCTGTCGCGAATATCGCGTTTGACACCATGGTTGCGGATTATCTGCTCGATGCTGGAGGCCGAAATCATGACCTTGGAGATATCGCCAAACGTTGGTTGGGAGTGGAGTCGATTTCGATCGAATCCCTCATCGGTACTGGCAAGAATCAAAAGACCATGGACCAGATTCCGGTCGAGACCGTCGGGGTCTATGCGGCAGAGGATGTCGACATCCCAATGCAATGCCACGAACCGATGCGAGAGCGGCTCGCCTCCGAGTCCCTTTTGCCACTCATGGAGACTCTCGAACTCCCTTTGATCGAAGTGCTCGCCGATATGGAGTATCTCGGCATACGTGTTGATACCGATCGACTCGAGGGACTGCGCTCGCAATTCGCATCGCAGCTTGAGATACTTCGTTCGCAGATCATGGAAGTAGCTGGAGGAGAGTTCAATCCCGACAGTCCCAAGCAGTTAGCGAACGTATTGTTTGAACGATTGGGCTTGCGAGTGGTCAAAAAGACGAAGACCGGGCCAAGTACCGACGCCGAGGTTCTCGAAGAACTGGCTGCCGAGCATCCACTCCCCGCCAAGATCATCGAGTATCGTCAGTTGGCCAAGCTGCTCAGCACGTACGTCGAGTCCCTGCCACGACTGGTCAGCCCCGTTACCGGCCGAGTGCATACGTCGTATCGCCAGGACATCGCCGCTACGGGAAGGCTGAGTAGCGTCGAACCGAATCTTCAGAACATTCCGGTCCGCACGCCTGAAGGCAAGTCGATCCGCTCGGCCTTTGTGGCTGGCGAGCCGGGCTGGTTATTGATGACCGCTGATTATTCGCAGATTGAGTTGCGCGTCTTGGCGCATTGCTGCGGCGATCCCAACCTCAGCAAGGCCTTTGAAGACGATATCGATATTCATACGGCAGTTGCGGCTCAAGTGCATGGGGTGCCGCTCGATCAAGTCACCTCGTCGATGCGCCGTAATGCAAAGGCCGTCAGTTTCGGCATTCTGTATGGCCAGAGTCCGTTCGGATTGGCCAAGGGGTTAGGGATTTCTCGTGGCGAAGCCAGCACCTTCATCGATGAGTACTTTGAGCGGTATCCCAACGTGCGGCAGTTCATCGCGAAGACACTCATCGATTGCCGTGCCAAGGGATACGTAACCACGATGTCAGGGCGTCGTCGGTACCTAAAAGGGATTCGCGATTTCAACGCGTTGGATGAAGCAAAAAAGAAACAACTCCTTGAACCGGAGCGGATGGCGGTCAACACGGTGATTCAAGGCTCTGCAGCGGATATGATCAAGCTCGCTATGATCAGTGTCTTTCGCAAATTGAAGGCATCGAGGCTTCGCGCCCGGATGTTACTGCAGATCCATGACGAACTGGTGTTCGAAGTTCATCCTGACGATGCCGCGGAATTGGCTCTCCTGGTCAGAACTGAAATGACTCAGGTCATGCCGTTGTGTGTGCCACTGAAGGTCGATGTCAAACAAGGGCATAACTGGTCGGAGTGCGAGCCCGTATGATTCGTCCACTGGTGGTCGGGGTGATTGGCGGCGTTGCCAGCGGCAAGAGCGAGGTCACGCGATACCTCGAACAACTCGGTGCACTGGTGATCCATGCGGATGCCATCGGACACGAAGTTTTGAGGGAACGTGAGGTCATTGAAGTCTTGCGCGAGCGATTCGGAAACGAAATTATCGATGCAGAGACGGGACATATCGACCGATCGCGCGTGGCGTCACGCGTCTTTGGCGACAGCATTGAAGCCGAAACCAATCGTCGGACGCTGGAGAGCGTGGTTCACCCGCGCATTCGCAAACGAATCCGAGAGTCCCTCGACGAAGCGTTGATGCATGTGAGAAACCCAGTGGTCGTCTTGGATGTCCCATTGCTCATCGAGTCGGGTTGGATCGATAGCTGCAACCGAGTGATCTTTGTCGATGCGCCGATGGAGACGCGATGGACTAGATCCCAAGCTCGAGGATGGAGCCGTGAGCAATTCCAAGCTCGCGAGTCAGCCCAGGTCGATATCGCGACCAAACGTCAGTCTGCCACGGACATCCTCGGTAATGCTGGATCTATAGAGTCCCTCCACAAGGAGATCGACGCTTGGTGGAGAAATCACGTAGCCGATCGTCGTTCTGACGAGTAATCGGCGATCGCAACAGCGATCAACGGGAGGGCCATTCCGTCCGTCTTTTGGGGACCGTTCCTGGATCATTGCTCCAACGAGCGGCGCGACGTACACTGGAGACGATCGAGTGAATGGACCAGCCAATACTACCTCTCATCCCTGGCCCTTCTCCATAACCCGATCCCTTCTCCTTTGCATGGAGCGAAGGGAACGCCCCACGTAGAGAACTGCATTGTGACCGACGATACCAGATCCTCCGTCGATGAATCGAGCACCGAAGCACTGCTGGCCGATCTGTGCGAAGAGATCTCGTCTCGAGTGAGGCAGGGAGAGTTGGTCGATCTCAACGAGTATCTGGAATGTTGGCCTCAGTACACTCAAGAACTGACGGAAGCCTTTGAGACGATCCAGTGGATGGCACAACTCAAAAGCCCTAGCAATACCGACGGATCTACTGCATCGTATAGGCTGCGCGAAGGAGAAACCCTTGGAGATTACAGTCTCGTGCGTGTGGCCGGCCGTGGCGGCATGGGGATTGTCTATGAAGCGGAACAGGCGTCGCTCAAACGCCGAGTGGCTCTCAAGGTACTCCCCTTTGCGTCGGTGTTGGATCCCCTTCGCCTGAAACGCTTCGAGAACGAAGTTCAAGCGGCAGCGCTTCTGAATCATCCTCACATCGTCCCCATTTATGGAGTGGGAGAAGACCGAGGCATCCACTTCTTTTCGATGAAATGGATCGATGGTCCGTCACTAGCAGACGTGATCTATCAAATGAAGTCCCGCGAACTAGGGAGCATGACCGTAACTGGGTCAGCGCGAACAGATTCGGGGCCACAAGGGACTCAACCGTCCAGTCTCGCCTCATGCACGAGTCACCGCACGCAGAGTTACGTACGATCCGCTGCGCAGGTGATTGCCGATGTCGCCGAAGCTCTCGATCATGCGCATCGTCAAGGCATCGTGCATCGCGATATCAAACCCGGGAATCTGCTTATGGACAGCCGAGGCCATATCTGGATCACGGATTTCGGATTAGTGCGCATGGAGAATGATGCAACGTTGACTGCGACAGGGGATCTGATAGGTACGCTACGCTATATGAGTCCCGAGCAAGCGGAAGGTTCCAGAGACATCATCGATCATCGTTGCGATATCTATTCGCTGGGAGCAACCCTGTATGAACTGTTGACGCTTCAGCCTATATTTCCTGAGGAACGTCGAGAGAAACTGCTGCGACAGGTATTGACTCAAGAACCCACTCAACCACGATCCGTGGAGCCCAGTATCCCGATCGATCTTGAGACCATCTTGATCAAATCGCTCGCTAAGCGACCCGAGGATCGCTATGCAACCGCGCAGGCCATGGCGGACGATCTTCGATGCTGGTTGGAGCATCGCCCGATCACGGCCCGGCGTCCGTCGCTTGCCGACCGAACCAGCAAATGGATGCTGCGCAACCAACGAGCCGTTTTCGCCGGAATGATGGGCATGACCCTGATGCTGGTCACACTTTCCATTGCAATCGGACTGATTTGGGAAGAGCAACGAAAAACCTCCGAGGCGCTCGCTCAAGCGGAAGAACGGGAAAAGGCCAGGATTCAGGCTGAAGCCAAAGCATTGGCCGCAGAACGTCAAGAACATCGGGAAAGCTATCGACGAATGTTGCAGTCCTTGGAATATTTGCAAGCTTCCCAACAGTTCCATCAAGTTACTAAGACGTTGCACGCGATCAAGGCCTCGAAGATGGAGGACGCAATGCGCGGTTTGGAATGGCGAATGCACTGGTACCAGTTCGTCCATTCTCCGTATCGTGTCTACAGCGAGTACGATAAGGCAATCGATCGAGTGGAAAGCTCCGCCGATGGTCGACGCATTGCAACGCTGACCGAGCGCTCCGTTCGCGTTTGGGATTCTGCCACTGGTGAAATGCTCGCAGAAATCCACGATCCAGAGTCTCGAATCCAAGAAATTCATTTATCACCGGATGGTGGTGAGTTGCTTACCGCTGCTCTCAATCGCTTGCGAGTTTGGGATTTAGCGACAGGAGAACCTATCGGAGACCTGAAAGGTTTAGAACTATCCATTCCTGACGTGCATTTGTATCAAGACGAAAAAAGAATCGCTGCGAGTGAGTTCCTTGGTCGAAGTCTGCTGATCGATTCCGAATCACTGAAGATTATCGCTGAGAAGAAAACACACGATTATCCGGGAGATCCGAATCTGACATTGGTATGGGATCCTACCCACCCTCGAGTGGCTGCACTCAAGACCAAGTGCGGATTCTTTGTTGCGGACTTTGAACGGGAAGGACGTCACGTCACTCCTTACGAAGGACCACCCTTGTTGCGTGGAGCCTTTGTTCCCGGTGAAGAGAAGTTGGTAGTGATCGATACGGAAGGCTTGGTCACCTGGAGAAGCATCGAGACGGGAGTGGTCCACCGCAAACTTTCACTGCCGACAGAAAACCTCCTGAGTGCCGATTTCGACTCGGATTTGAAGTACTGCGTAACGGTCGATCCGCGTGGAAATGTTGCTCTCTACAGTCTTTTGGACGGCCAATGCTTGTTCATGCGCGAAAGCGCTCAGACCAATACGGTTCGATGGTTAGGAACAACTCGACGCATTGCCTTGGTCGGCTCATCCGGCATGATTGCGGTTTGGGAGCCTTTCTCCCAAATACCCCCGGATCCGATCGGACATGAGGCAGAAACATGGAGCGTGGTTTACTCGCCCGATGGAAAGTGGCTCGCCTCGGGAGGGGATGACCACGCAGTGAAGTTGAGTCTAGTCAGTGACCCGGCAACGCAACGGATACTTTCTGGGCATGAGGCACTGGTAGCCGCAGTGGCGTTTTCGCCTGATGGCAAGACGCTCGCGTCCGCCAGTTACGATGGGACCGTTCGTTTGTGGAGTGTAGAGGACGGAA
>JALOQW010000179.1 GCA_025459275.1 Pirellula sp. | reverse complement strand
TACGCATTATTGATCCTCAAGTCCAATAGGTTGGGTTTATCACCCGAAACAAAAATTACCCTGCCGAGGTCGTATCGCGGACTTCAACAGACCTTAACATTACAACTGTTGCGACTAGCAACTGTCAAGCAGACTGGAAAACTTTCGATCGTTATGCCCGAAATCGAGGGGGACCGCGCTCGAGCGTCCCTCACAACCGCGCAAGTTACCGTCGCTTGACGTAGCCGCGGATGTGGATGTCGCTTCCACACTCGCACCAAGTTATACGCTCCAGGTTCTGGGTTTGGTTCATCCAAAGGGGATCCTTTCCTTGAATTGGCCGCCGAGCGTTCTCTCCCCCCAAAATCCGCGGCGCGATAAAGCACTCCACCTGATCCACCCATCCCCCATTGAACATAGCCCCCAGCATGCGCCCGCCTCCCTCGACCAGTACGTTGGTTGAGCCACGCTCGCCAAGCAACCGCAGAAGCCATTCCAATGGGCGCTCCGATGACTCGGTCGGTAACGCTAGGATCTCGGCACCCATGCCTTGCAACTGGTTGCATTTTCCAGAATGCGACTCGAGAGCTTTCGATTCCGTAACGATGCACAAGGGATGTTGCCACGCTGTTTGAACCAACTGGCAATCGATGGGAATCCGGAAACGTCGGTCAACGACGACTCGGGTCAGAACCCTTGGTCCGGAGCTTGATTGGTTCGGCGATGGCGCGAGTGGTCGAGCGGTCAACAGGGGGTTGTCCGCGAGAACCGTCTCGCTGCCGACCAGAATTGCATCCATCCGGGCCCGCAACCGGTGCACCGCAGCGCGCGACTCTTCGCAGGTGATCCACTTGGAATCCCCACTCTGAGTCGCGATGGCACCATCGAGTGTCATGGCCCACTTGGCAATGACCCACGGCAAACCCTGTTCGACGCGTTTGAAGTAAGGAGCGTTAAGCTGCCGAGCTTCTATTTCGAGGACTCCCACATCCACATGGATGCCTGCACTCCGAAGGCCTTCGATGCCACGCCCTGACACTTGAGGAAACGGATCCGAGCAAGCAATGACAACGCGCCGAGGATGGAACCGAGCAAGCAGATCCAAGCACGGTGGCGTCTTGCCATGATGCGAACAAGGTTCCAAGGTCACGTACACCGTCGCATCGCGGACAGCATCGATCGACAAACCAGACAGCGCGTGAACCTCGGCATGTGGACCACCGAAACGCTGATGCCATCCGGATCCGATTTCACATCCGCCGCTTACGACGACACAGCCAACCATTGGATTGGGCTCGACGTACCCGAGTCCTTTTGCGGCAAGCTCAAGGGCTCTCCGCATCCAATGTTCATCTTGCGTTCGATTCGAAGCCGTCAATCCGATGCCAGTCATCGACGATGCGTTTTGAGATTAAACGCCTGGCTCGTTGGCAGCCACCCCGGCATGGAACGTCGAGTACACAAACACTGGGATCTGCAGTTCGCCCAGCTTTTCCCAGATCAAAGGCTTAACGTCGGTCCATTTCAAACCACCCACGCCGGTCGCAATCGCAGGCAATGCTAGACTGCGATACTTTTCTTTTTCAACGAGATGAGCAAGCCGCTTCAAGCAGTGCGAGACATTCGCTTCCGTTGCCTTTCCAGGTCGAGTCCCGTGCCCCTGTTCACCCTCTTGGGTCAGCAGACAGACAATGTGCGTGTCACCTACCCCATTCCAGGTCCAAAGTTCGCCAGGCTTTGGATGGGTATTGTGCGTGTAATGACGGAAGTCCTTGGCCATGGAAGGCCATCGCTCGCGCAACGCTAACGCCAATCCCGAATCAAAGTGGTCGTTAGGAGCCACCCCGTGTGCAATGGCGTGAGCTTTGGAAAGAAGAATATCGCCAGAAACTTCATGAATCATTCGTTTGCGAACCTCGAACTGGAAAGGAAATCAACCAACAACCCTTAAGTATAACGAATATCGATCTGCGCGATATCCGTCCACGAAACCGTCCGTTAAGGGTACGACGGACTGGAGTTCCGTCGAAAAAATCTTCTTGCCCCTAAGTCTTAAACTTGACAAAGCACTTTGTCACTTTTTGGGGTCCAAGTTCCACTCGAGTTCCTGCGGTGCCAGTTTGGACGGGACACCATCTGCCGGTACTTCGACCTTGGCAAGCCATAAACAAGCGTTCAAGACCACTTTACGAAACTCGTCGTTCCCCCAGTTGTCATGAAAATGTCCACCGGTAAACCCAAAACCTCGACCTCCATCCGGCCGCTCGATGGCCCACATCATCGATTCTGCCCGACCCTTATTGGCCTCGATGTGTGGGTAAGGACCAGCTGGGTAAACGTAAGGACCGTCTCGTACATCGTCGATCGGCGTTGCAACCAGGATGGGAACAAAGACTCCCGATGACGTATCGCTTGCTTGATTGCCTGGAATATCGTTGACGAAACGCATGTTGAAGTACCACTCGTCCTTGATCTGGAATGGTCGAACGCCGCGTGTGATCGGATGCACCGGAAACTGCGAAAACTCCGGTTCCCAGATTGGATTGCAGCTAAACATGTGTTCGTAATGCCCGCCGATCCATCGCTGGAACTCCTTACCCGCCTGGTCTGGAACAATCTCCACCGCATAGTGCATGCAACCAATCCCGACCCCCTTTTTGGTCAAGGCATCGATCAGCTGGAGTCTTCGCCCCGATTCCTGGACCACTTCGTGACCTCCACCCCCATCCATGTAAAAGATCACCGCATCGGCTTGTAGAAGCATCGATTCGTCACGTGGCCACCCGTTCAAGGCGTAGACCACGTCCAAATCAATGTCGTTGTTTCCCTCGTCAAAGGATTGCAGACACTTGGCAAGAATTTGCACGCCGGCATTGAATTCATGCATGCGAGGGGGATGAGACGGCTTACCAGCGACCAACACGATGCGCTTCGGGGAATCGGCACACACCTGGGCGTGCTGGCCTGGAATGGACATCGCAACGATCCACGCCATCGCCGTCAACCAACGAAAAGCAGTCATTTCAAATCTCCCGTGTTTGGGAAAAGAGGGAATCAAATACGCAAACCATTGTAGAACCATCGACCTGCAAAAAATTTCCACTTTTTTCGGACTTTGACCAAAGGTGTCCCACCTCACCCCGACACTAATGAAGCCTGAGGGGACGTCCACCCGAAAGCGCGGTTGATCCAAACCGCACCACCGAACCAGGATCTCGATTTAAGCCTCCATTTTGAAAAAAAGGAACTTTTGCACCGCCTGGATACCTCTTTTTACCAAGAGAGCCCACGATCGATGCGAAGAAACTTCAATCAAAGTACAGAGGATGACAGATTTTTGGAAACCAAAGGTCCATTGGAACCGTTTTTGCGTTGTGTGGTCGGAGCGGTGATCGCGAATGTCAACTTGTTCGTTTTAGGTTGACAAGACGCAGAACAATGTTACAATACCGTAACCATCAAGGAGGAGAGGATCATGCTAGTATTGAGTCGAAAAGAAGGCGAACGGATTGTTATCGGAGAGAACATCACGCTGGTCGTTTCCAAAGTGAGCGGGAACCGTGTCACGATTGGGATCGAAGCGCCGCGAGATGTCAAAGTGGCTCGTGGTGAGTTGGTGCTGGATCTGCCCGAACTTCCTATTGAGAGCGGCAGCCCGTCCCCGCAGGAGCGTGTCGTTCGAAGTCGAGGGGCTGCTTGCGGCCAAACGGTGAAGCCTCGAGGGTCGCTGCGCGAGTTTGCAGCCAGCGTCCTTCCGCTCCAGCGGCAAGTTGGATGATGCTTGGTCGACTGCCAACCCCTTGCCTGTACGTATGGTCCTAGGTTTCGTTAGGAGCTTTTCGTTCCTGGGGACTTACGTACAGGCAAGGAAGTTTCATCATTCACCAAGAGGATATGGCTTTCGAACGAACCGTCTGCCAAGGTGGTCAGCAACCTTTGGCCGGGTTTCAGGGTTCGAGAGCTGAGGACGATCTCTCCGGTGTCTGGCTGCGTAGTGAAGGAATAGCCTCGCGATAACGTCCGAATCGGGCTCAAGCCTTCGAGTCTTGTGGCAGCTTGTTCGAACGCCCGATCGATAGATTCCAATCGCTTATTTACCGCATCGATCAATCTTCGATCGAGTTCGTCGAGCCGCTGCGTGGGAGTGTCGAACATCTGGCTAGGATTCTCGAGGATGGGTCGTGTTGCAAGACCGATCCAACGCGCTTCGAGTTCTCGAACTCTATGGATCATGAGGGTACGGAGTCGATGCAACGTAACGTGAAGCACCTCGGTTAGTTCGTCACGGCTGGGAACTACTCGTTCGGCTGCTTCACTAGGTGTCAACGCGCGGACATCCGCTGCGAGATCGCAAAGCGTGACATCGATCTCATGGCCAACTGCAGAGACGGTTGGAATCGCAGATTGCGAGACAGCTCGAACGACCAATTCTTCGTTGAAGCACCATAAATCTTCGATCGATCCTCCCCCTCTGCCCACGATTAAAACGTCCAAGCGGGGGCGAATCTTGCCGGCGAGTTCAATTCCCTTGGCGATTTGTTCAGCAGCTCCTGCTCCTTGAACCTTGGCAGGGATCACCAGAACATCGGTAGAAGGCCAGCGTCGACGCAATACTTCAAGAAAATCATGGATCGCGGCACCATGCGGGCTCGTCACAAATCCGATGCGTTGGGGGAACGTCGGAAGTGGGCGTTTCCTATCGCGATCGAATAAGCCCTCAGCCTCCAGCTTGGCATGGAGTTTTCGAAACGCGATTTGGAGAGCGCCGATTCCTTGTGGCTCCATCCGTTGAACCACGATCTGATAACTACCGCGCGGGCCATAAACATCGATCTTGCCCATGCACAGCACGGACATACCTTCTTCCAGATCGAATCGTACTTTGTCCCAGGTCGACTTCCAAATCACGGCGCTGATTTGATTGGTATCGTCCTTGAGTGTCAGGTAGACATGTCCAGCCCCGGATCGAGTGATACTGCCCACCTCTCCGGCCATCCAGAACGAGGAGATGCCACGGTCGAGTGTTCGTTTGATCCATGCGTTGATTTGCGTGACCGTAAGGGGTTGATCTGGGGCAGTTCCCGGCCCCTTCATTCCAGAGTCGCCGTACTTGGCAGAGTCCCCGCTTTCAGGATCGCTTGATTGCACCCTCCGTTTCGAGGGGTGCTTGTCAAAAAACGCATCGGCTTCATCACCCCAGAGGAAACCAGTCATGTCACGATTCCCAAAGAGGAAGCGCGTTCAACGGAGCCATGAGGAGCCGCAAACATCGCTCGTTCACCAAGACGTGGAATACCGTCAGCAGCCCAACTCTCTGCCTCATCGTTAATGTGCTGCAACATCGACTCGATATAGGTGCGGTAATGATTCAGTTGTGCTTCGGTAAGCTTTCGCGGAATCGAGACGCGAGGACCGACAATCATGCGGCCGCGTGAACCAGCTCTCGGAAAGGCGAGCCGGTCCCAGGACTTGCTCCGATAGGGACGGTCAAATCCACACCCGGCAGCAATAATCGGCAATTGCAAGAAAGAAGCCAACTGAATGCAACCTGACGAAAGGACTCGCCGTGGGCCCTTCGGTCCATCGGTAGCAATGACGAGACTGGTATGACGATGCTCCCGAATGTATTGAAGGATCGCTTTGACTCCACCGCGTGTCGAGGAGCCACGAACGGTCTTGAAACCGAACGAGTCGGCGACTTCACCGAGCCAATCGGCATCCCTATGCATGCCGATCAAGAGGGTCAAATCGCAGCCTCTTCGCAGAACCGTAGGCAACAGAAGGTACTCGTGCCACAAAACGTAGATGGCCGGCCCATGAAACTCAGTGAGGACGGCATCGGAATTCGGAGCATAATCGGCAGCTCGTACATCCAGGGTCGACACCCACGCCTTCAGAGCGACCCCCAAACCGTTCGCGAACGAACGCATCAGGATGCGTTGGACGATGGATGGTGATTTCGGGGCTGCCCTGGCGCTGCGTTTCGGCCTCGCCGTTTCCTCCGTTGTATTCATAGGCGCTCGAACCCGAAGGTGTTGGAGGATCAAACAGGGGGGATTTCAATGGACCCTTGAAAGACCTCGGCAGCGGGACCGGTCATGAGAACATGTCCTGTCGTTTCATCCCAACGAAGCACGAGATCCCCACCCAAAAGATGATTCAAGATGGTTCGATCCGTCCGCCCGGTCAGGACCCCTGCGACACACACAGCACTGGCCCCCGTGCCACAGGCCCAAGTCTCACCCGAGCCGCGCTCCCAGGTCCGCTGTCGCACTTCTCCTGTTGCGAGAACCTCAACGAACTCAACGTTGGTTCGTTTTGGGAATCGCTCATCCCGTTCAATCAATGGTCCGCAACCCAAAACCAATTCGTCGGTGGCTTCGGGAACAAAGATAACGCAGTGCGGGTTTCCCATGGATACGCATGTAGCGTAGAGCGCGTGTCCACGCACGTCGAGTCGATGATTGATGATTTGTTCGTCGGGCTTTCCGAGAGATGTCGGAATCTCTCGCGCCATCAGCCTCGGCTTGCCCATGTCCACAGTGACTTGCGAGACCTTACCATTCTGGATCTCCAGCTTTAGATCCAATAGCCCAGCACCGGTTTCGATGACAAGCGTATCTTTGCGGACGATTCCGTGATCGTGCACGAGTTTCGCAACGCATCGAATTCCGTTGCCGCACATCTCCGACTCACTCCCATCCGCGTTGAACATTCGCATCTTGGCGTCAGCGCATTGGGAGGGCAGCACCGCGATAATGCCATCACCGCCGATACCGAACCGTCGATGGGATAGAGCGACCGATAAACTCTCCAAGTCTTCTGGAAGTTGTTGATCAAAGCCGTTCAAATAGATGTAATCATTCCCGGCGCCATGCATTTTGGTGAATCGGAGCATTGCCATGATCGTCCTCGGTTGCGATGGGCCTTCGGGTTACTTGGGGAGCAAGCTCAGTGCGGCAGTGCTGGGCCGAGCGATGACATGGCATGCGATTAGCTTGCCAAGTCCTTCCACTTTCGGTTTCGCTGCTTCGACCGCGGCATTCACAGCAGCGACATCTCCCCGAATGACCACAGTCACATATCCACCCCCGAGTTTCTCTTTGCCGACGACTTCGACCGATGCAGCTTTGCACGCAGTATCAATCGCCTCAAAAACGGCGGTGAAGCCTTGGGTTTCGATAAATCCAAGTGCCAGACTCGATGCGGATGGGTTGCTCATAAGTTCCGATTCCAATAAAGGTTGCTTGACGACCGTTTGTTCGATGAGGGCGTTGTACTCTGCAGGGCTAAGGATGGCTTGAAGGGCATCTCGATCTGGCCGATGCAACCAGGTAGACGCGCTCAATTGCTGCATTGACTCGGCCGCTCTGGCGCCTGCCTCCACAGCGGTGCGAACGTCGGCGGGCATCCCCGAGACCTTGATGACCGCACCGAGCATGTCGTTCCATTCCGCTTGAAGGATGGAAATGGAAGCTGCTTTTCCCATCGCATCACAAGCAACCATGGCTGACGTCCACGAACGTGTCTCGACGATTCCAATGGAGGGATAGCCTTCATCGGTGGACTGTGGCCAATCGGACGATTCTGATAGCGAAGAAGGCATTTAGCTTTGTACTTCCCTGAGTCCAGATTTGAGTTTTTCGATCCATTCAGGAATGGCTTGCAAAGGTGGCTCGTTGGCTTCGTACTCCAACGCGACCCAGCCACTATATCCTGAATCGACCAAGATCCGAAGCACGCGTGGGATGTCGGTCCATTCCTTCACACCATTCGGGAACATCTCGACCTTCAGTTGCGCATTGACCGCATATGGAGCAATCGCCGCCAGTTCTTCATATGGGTTGGCAGAGGATCGAAAGTTTCCGGAGTCGAGATTTACTCCGAAACCGTCCGACTTTACCGCTCGAACAATTTCGAGCATCTGTTCCGATTTCGCAGTCACACCGCCATGGTTCTCTAATCCCAAATAGATGCCGCGTCCCGCCGCGTATTCCGAAACCTCGGTGACGGCGTTCACACATCGCTGCAACGTTGCGCTCCACTCCTCACCATCAGGTTGATTGCCCGCGAAGATACGGATGACGGGGGCACCAAGCATCGCGTACCGATCGATCCATCGTTTGGTGTTGGCAATGTCGGCTGCTAGTTTCTTTTCATCTAGTTGACAAAAGTCGTTTGCGATAGCTCCGCCCGAAATGGTCATCCCGCGTTGGTGGCAATGGCGCTTTAGCCGCAAAAGATACTCGTCGGTAACATTCTCTGGAAAGTAATAGCTGGTTAACTCCACTCCAGGAATCCTTAGGCCATGGCAATAGTCCACGAAACGAAACAAGT
>JALOQW010000520.1 GCA_025459275.1 Pirellula sp. | reverse complement strand
TGTCTGAGTGAGAGACTCGAATCTAGTATCGAGCCGCCAAGTGGCTTGCGGAGTTCTTAAACTCAAAGTTCACAATGTTGCAACGCGGAGCAGGGATGGAGTTCTGACGGTCCCCAGGAACTAGTGTTTTGGATGTGTGATTGCGTTGTTTGTGGACTCGTACCAATCCGCGATCAATTGTGCGAGTTGTTCCGGGCTCTGATTTGTGGACTCGAGCTCCCAGTCGCAAACCGAACGATAGATGGGCTCTCGAATGGCGAGAACTTTGCTTACCTCGAGCGACGGATCCTCGCCTGTCAAGCTCGGTCGAACGGAACCTTGGTTTGCATCGGCAGCAATGCGTTTCGCAAGCTGATGCGGGTCCGTTTTAAGCCATACGACGCGACCCATGTTCCGAATATGCATTCGATTGGTTTCGCGGAGCACAGCGCCTCCACCGAGTGCGACGACGAGATCGGGTTCGCGGGGGATGTCATGAATGGCTTCCGATTCCAGATTTCGAAACGCCTCCTCTCCATCGAGACGAAATATCTCTGCGATAGGACGACCCGCGCGTTCCTGAATCTGAGAGTCCGTGTCGACGAGGGGGCGATGAAGCAATGCTGCTAACTGGCGACCCACTGTCGATTTGCCGCTACCTCGATAGCCGACCAGGAAGATGTGACCACGAGGCATTTGAGAAATCGTCGGCGAGGCCGACATGCGTTACGCTTGGATGGACTTGATTAGAATACGGGTGTATTTCTGGCGGTGTCCGGTTCGAACGTCGTAGTTTTTGCGGCGACGGAACTTTTGGACGAAGAGTTTTTTGCCTTGCTCCAAGCCAACCACTTCCGCACTGACTTTGGCTCCCGAGACGGTAGGCTGGCCCAATTTAAGGCCATTATCTCCCCCTACAGCCAATACATGATCGAATTCGATAGCGTCTCCCGACTCGGCCGCTTCGCGGTAATCGATGTCCAAAAGTAGGCCTTCGGTGACTTTGTACTGGCGTCCGCCGTCGCAAATGATCGCGTACATGATCGAAAAATCGGTTGTTTGGTCAGGGATCTAGGAGGTTTCGTGGGGCAAAATTCTAGCCAGCGACTCTGGATCCGTCGAGGGCAAACGGAGAAAACGGCGGGAGACCTAGTGGCTTTTCCATTCGGTCCTTACATTTCCGGTTATGGATGCCCTCAACCCTGCCCAGATGGAAGCCGTCAGTACCCTTTCCGGACCCTTGCTTGTCCTGGCCGGTGCCGGAACAGGAAAAACCCGGGTAGTGACCTTTCGAGTCGCGAATCTGATCCGCCACGGAACTGCCCCCGACCGTATCCTGGCTGTCACGTTCACCAACAAAGCCTCGCTGGAAATGCAGGAGAGGATCGGTCACCAGCTGAAACTACCCAAGCGGGTTCGGCGGGGCCAACCCGTTCCTCCTCGGCCGTCGATTGGGACGTTTCACTCTCATTGCGTTCAAATCCTGAAGCGTCATGCGACAACGCTTGGTTACCCAGAAAAGTTCACCATTTATGACCGGAGTGACTCGGAAAGCGTTGCACGGACGGTGCTGCGGGAGATTCGTGTCCACGAAAATGTGCTGTCCCCGAACGACCTGTTGTCGATCATCAGCCGTTGGAAGAATGAGGGGATCCGAGCGGAGCAAGCAGACAGCGCCGCCGTCAACGACACGGAGCATCTTGCGGCGAGCGCCTACCGTCGATATCAGCGGGCTTTGAAACTGCAAGCCGCCTTTGACTTCGACGATCTTCTGGTTTTTACAGAGCAGCTTCTGACTGAAAAGGAAGAGGTTCGCGCTCAGGAAGCAGGCCGGTATGACCATGTTCTCGTGGATGAGTATCAAGATACGAATGGGATGCAATACCGTATCATTCAAGCCTTGGCGCTCCAACATCGTAACTTGTGCGTGGTGGGTGACGATGACCAATCCATTTACGGATGGCGTGGGGCCGAAGTCCGTCACATCTTGAACTTTCGCAAGGATTGGCCGGAAGCCAAAGTGGTCTGCCTGGAAGAGAACTACCGATCGACCGATGCGATTTTGGAGCTTGCAAACCGGCTGATCGTATTCAACAAGCACCGACACGATAAAGTGCTTCGACCCGCCCGGCGCAACGGGCAACCGCCTCGAGTCCTCCAGTTCCCTGGGGATACGGAAGAAGCCAAAGGGATCGTCCAAGAAATCGCCGATCGAATCGAGCGCGACCCGGGACGGACTCCAGGCGATTTCGCCATTCTGTTTCGAACCAACGAGCAACCTCGCATGTTCGAGTTGGAACTTCGACGCATGAAGATCCCGTATACGATCACGGGAACTCAATCGTTTTTCGACCGGAATTGTCCAACCGCAGGGATACCATTTTATCCAGCGTTTCTATCTGGATGGCGGGATTCCGACCTGGGAGTATGCCATACCCGGCGCGCTGATTGAAAAAAGAATTTGGATGAAGGCAGGAGAGAACACCACTTACATCCACTATACCTGCGTGAGTTCAGTGTATGATAGGATTTCTCTCCATTTACGGGCATACGTCAACGCCCGAGATGTGCATGGAGCAACCCACGCCAACCAGCGTCCCCGCATCGACATAACGCCCTTTCAGGATGGTATGCTCATCTCAAGCCCAAACCTTGAAAGCCAGGCTACGATTCGCTGCTCAATCGCCTATGCGCAAATTACTCCAGAATG
>JALOQW010000178.1 GCA_025459275.1 Pirellula sp. | reverse complement strand
GTCGCTCCCCGCCTCGATCGTCGAAGATTCCAACCACCTTCATCCCGCAGTCCCCAGCCCGCATGGAATTTCGTGCGATCTCAATTCCTAGCCTATTCCATCCTACGATCGCGGTGCGACTGGCCATGTAGCCTCGATCGTTTGCGGTCTCGATCAGTCCCCTGACGCACATATGACAGTTCAGCAGAAGGACTGCTGCGACGAGAGAGAACGCAAGCCATGCCAACCAGGAATAGTTAAAACCGAGAGGAATGATTCGGCTGATCAGAGTAAGCGCGAGGATGCTCGCGATCCAGGAGACGGTGATTAATACAACCTCCACATCGGCAGATCGGCCGCGACTCGGGCGGTAAATTCCTGCACACTCACCAATGACGAACATCACGATGGAAGCAAGGAGTCCTGAGCTCAACCAGTTTTCAGGTGGCGTCTGTCCTATCAACCACGACGACAATGGGACGGATAGGCAAATCAGCACCGAGTCAAATGCATGAAGCACGGTGGGGATCAACGATCGCGTCGGTCGAATATCGACGGGAGACATCGGGATGGAACTCGTATTGGAGGATGCAACGGGGGCGTACGAACCTTGCGGAACCGTAGGTCAGTCACCGTGCGCGCGGGAAGCAGAAAATGACAATTTCCAACCGTTTTTCCATAACCGCGGTTGTGTTCTCCGATGCATTCGTTGCAATCAGAAATCTCTGTAGCCTTCTCAAAAACATGGTGTTCGCAAGCCGATGACGTCCGGTATTCATCAAAAGCCCCTCGCTGCGAGGAACTCCATGCAGGAATCCCTTAGCATCATTACCCCGGTTCGGGATGGTCAATCGACAGTCCAGAATCAAATCGAATCCTTGCTTGAACTGGTAAGCGAATTGAGTCGCCACATCCAGTTGATCTTGGTCGATGACCATTCAGTGGATGCAACACCGGAAATCCTGGAGGACCTTCGTCGAAAGTATCCACAGATTGAAGTCATACGTAACCCGCTGGCTCTTGGTCCCTCAAGGGCGGCGGAAAGTGCGTTGCATCGAGCCCGTGGGGACTTCATTTTCGTGCAGCCATCCTATGATCAAATCAACTTCGAAGAGCTTGTGCAACTGTGGCGACTCCGCAGCGACGATCAATTGGTTGTCGCTCATGCCTCGAAACAGCCTCGGACTTCATCCCAGGTACGCCGAGTCGATACGGGATTTGTCAATCGACTTAGGGAGTGGAGCCAACAACTTCGAAAGCCAACAACCAGTCCCCCGTCAAACTGGAACGGGCTGCACATGATGAAGCGATCTGGGGTCAACCACTTGGCAGCGATCCAAGATGCACCAGACGCAGTGGAGGTTAGTCATCAATCGCATCGTCGACTCTCCTCCCCTAATCTGGCGAGAGTTGCACCCACCAGAGTTCGGCCTTAGACACCGAATCAACGGGCCGAGGATTCCAGCTCAGGTACGACCGGAGCAGGAGTCGGCAGGGTGATGTAATGCTTGATTTCCCTAGCGGTCCGATAGAGGACGCGTTGCAGTCGCCCTCGAAGCTTGTGCGAGGAGATCAACCATCGTTGCTGGCATGATGGTTTGGCACCGAGTCGTTGTTTATAGATCTCGTCGCCGCGCATAAAGTCCATTCGTGTGCATCCCTTGAGTATCGCGAGATCCGCAAGAAATCCGTTGAGCTTCCAACCCGGCTTTCTCTCTGCGAATTCTGGTGCCATGGAGGCCACGTAGACATACCATGTGGATGCATCGTGAAAGCAGATTGTGCCGGCGGCCGGGATTCCATCCCAGCGCAAGACGGCGATCGTCGAGCCTGCGCGTGGCCAGTTCTCGATGATGAGATCCGAAACGAGCTTAGAAAAGGACGGATTCGAAAAGCAACCGTCGATACCTCGGCTCTCCCATCGCGATTGATGCATCGCCTTGATTACGTCCAGTTCCGATAACGCTTGCTCTAAAGTGGAGGGGACATTCACCTCGAACAACCCAGTCTCTCGCTCCGTTCTGGACTTTCGCATCATCCCTCGCAGCCGTTTTGGCCAAACATGGTACCCATCCGCGTCTGCGGCTAGATCCAAAGCCCAGCAGCTAGGTCCATCGCGTCGATCGACGGAACCCTCGGAATGCCTCTCGAATTCGGCGGCAAAGACCTGCATCGCCGAATTCTCTGGGCGAATTCCATCCAAGTCCAAGTAATCCCACACGAGGTCGGGGGAATCTATCAGGTAAGCGGCAAAGGCTTTCGCGACTGAGACCGCGTGCCACGGCTCAGCCAGAATGCCTAGATCATCGAAGCAGGCTTTGCCGCTTCCAGCGTTGGTAAGGGTCCGACCGGTCCAGACCCGTCGTTCCTCGATGAGTGGCAAGATCCCAGTGATCTGATTCGCTTCTTCATGCACCAAGACTCGGAGGGCGTTCTTCGGAGCGAAGTGCTTCATCCAGGAAAACTGGAACGCGCTGGAACGCATCAAGTGGCTTCCGTGGAGCTGATCCCAAGCTGCGGAGATCTCTTGAAGTGCATCTACCGCAGAGATGAGTCGAATGGTGCCCATGAAACGATGGTCCAAGTGTAGGAGTTGAAGACGTTTTGCTATGCATAGCCTAGGATTCAGGCATGGGACGCATGAGAAAACAACCACCTAAACAGGTCGCGCGCTTTCCAGCTGATCGATACAATCGCTACTTTCGATTCCAAGCGACGTATCTCGCGATCATGCGATCCGCGAAGACTGCGATGCCCAAACCCGCCGTCATGTAGAGCATCGGGTACAGCGGGACGAGAAACCGTCCCCCGGTTTCGTAGAGGAACGCAACGGTAACAGTACTGATCAGAGGCAAGCCAAGGATCCAAATCGCCTCGCGGCGCTGCCTCATAAGCACCATCAGCCATCCAACCAGGATGGCGAGCCTCCACATCAGGCTCGTACCAGAAAAAGGACTCCAATGAGAGACCATCCGCATTCCCATGAGCCGGGGAATCTCACCTTGATTCTCCCGTATCCATTGCCAGGTTTCTTGACTCGCGCGTTGCGCCAACGCGACCTCACGTTGGGCTTGCGTCCATCCTGCGGCATCCGGATCAGCATCCAAACTGCGCTGCAGTCGCTCTTCTGCGTCGCCATGCCAGTTACCGAAATCGGCGAGCGCTTCATCGCAATAGCCCCCCCGTAGACTCGCCGCCCCCTGACCACCTAACGGCATCATGCATTGCATCACCGTCATGTTCCGGATCCACCACGGAGAGAGCAGAACGATCACCAACAGCAAATAGATCGTGGTCCATCGCCAGCGATTCTTCGTCGCCGACATCGCAACGAGGATCGCGAGTCCTGGCAGCCAGAAAATGGTGATGGATCGTGTCAAAACCAAGGCCGCCGTTGCGAGCACCATCATGGCGAACCATCGGACGGGTGTTGCTGAACGCTGCCATCTCAATCCACATGCACAAATGCACGAACACAAGAACATAGCCATGGGCTCGGTGAGAAAGTCCACCGAGTAGGTCCTCACAGTCCTGTCGAGTATGGCCAAGAGAAAGGCCATGAGCGCAGCAGTTGGCGGAATCCAGGAGACTCGAGTCATGCGCTGAGCCAACTCCCATCCAATCCCAACGGCCAAGGCCCCCGACAGTGCCGTGAAAAAGATCGATACGAATCGAACGGTTGCAAAGGCCGCAGGCCCTCGCGGCACAACTTGATAAATCAGCGAGATCAAGAAGGGATAGGCTGGGGGGCGTGAAGCGGTGGGTCCAGGCCAATCGATGCGTTGTAATTGCGTGTAATGATTGGCATCTCGATCTGCCCGATAGGGTTGTTGCCATTCTTCGGATTGCCAAGCGAATTGGAATCCATCTCCACGACTTAGACTGTACGCAAGCGATTCGTAGTCGGGACCATCGCCAGTGGGAAGTGGCGGCCTCTCCCAATGATCTCCGGTCACACCGTGCCAGAAGTGCCAAACGAACAAGGACAAGAATGCGAGCACGAGCCAGAGGGTATGCGACTTCCATCGCTCGGAAAATCGTTTCCTACTCGATTGAAGTCCCTCGTCGCCCATTGCTAGTATCGACCGCGCGATACGCTGGAACCCCCTCCACCAGCAGCTGATTTGGCAGCTGTTGCCGTTGGGATCAATTGATTGGTACTTGAGCCCTTGTATTCAATGACCAACAAGGCGTCGTTCCGTTGTCCCGCCATGGAAGCGGGGATCAATCGATCGACTCCGAGAAACCCTGGAGCTCCCCCGCCAAACAACGTGTTTTGAGGCGTACCAGTTGGGGCTGCAACCACGCCGCAAGACAGGACCAGGATTTGGTCTGTTGGCCAGCGAAATCGCTCTTGCAATCGCCACGAGACCAGTTGCGGAACTTGGATCTGAAGATTCGTTCCGGCGGTGGGGGCGTCGATTGGAACCGATAAGAACCTTTCGACCTGATCGATTTCGCACTTCAGCATCACGTCCATCGAACGCCCATCCAAACTCAATAGAGGACTGAAGACCATGCGATAACCTTCTTGAATGTTGTCGTACTTGGGATTCAAGGGAGGCCAAGGAGTGACCGTATTCGGAACGTATTCTTTTAGAAAGTTTCGAGGTCGGAGTTGTTCCAGTGTCTGTGTTTGACCATGAATCATCGTGAGATCGACCGATTGGATTTCTTTGGCATCCTGCCGTTGCCGAAGCTGGGCACCGAGAATCGCTGCGTTCTCTTTCGACAACAGCCACGCTTGGAGCCCGGGAGTCTTGGCCTCAGCAGATCGCATCAGAGGGAGCGCTTTGCTCCGCCAATTGGGATTTCCGATCGAGATCATGCGCAACGAAAACACTTGCGGTTCGTGGCTTCCGTTCACGAATCGCTCGTATACCTGTGCGACGACCTGATGCATCCCAGCCGTGTGATAGACGCGAAGAGTTGAGCGATCCGCCGTCAAGATCCCAACTGGCTCATGAAACCAAACGTCGCTACCGGTTTCGCGAATGATCCAGTCGATGATCGCTTGTTGGGGTCGGTCGATGGTCTTGAGGTTTTGAGTGTATGGCCGGATGTCGTATTCAACCCAATACTGCCCACTCGAGTTAGGCAATTCCATCTTGTCTTGCCGCTGCATGCGTCCGAGCCCCTGAGTGCTGCCTGACGAAGCTTGCAGCCCTTCAATGCTCGGGATCGAAGGGACTTCAGGTGAAGACGCATTCTGTCCGAATGCAACGCAGTTTCCAATTACCAGCAGGCAGAGATGGACAGCCACGGTGAGTCCGAAGCGTATTGATCCCATATCTTTCATGCGATTGCCTCCCGAATCCTGGACTGGGTTGGCCCAGTCCGAAGCCTGATCCCTTTGGAATAGGATTAGCGAATCGGGGGCAGAGAGGGCAAGATGGGAAATTCGCTATTCGATAGCATTAAATTCATAGAAATTAGGCCCCTTCCGGTTGTTCTCGGCAGGTTTTGGCGCGGCAACGACCCAGATATTCTTGAAGGCGACCGGATTGCCATGATCTTGCAAGTGCAGAGGCCCAGCTTCTTTGGACTCATCCGAGACCCCGCCTGGAGTACCTCGAGGAAGTTCGAGATCGTCATGAATCAAGACGCCATTGTGTCGGATGGTCATCCGCGCGTTTTGAGTCTTCTTCCCTTCGCTATCAAATCGTGGCGCAGTGAAATCGATATCGTATGTCTGCCACGATAGAGGAGGATAACACATGTTTAATCGAGGTTTCGCAATTTGGTAAATGCCGCCGCATTCATTGTTTTCTCCTTTGAGCCCAAACGAATCCAGGACCTGTAGCTCGTAGCGGCCTTGAACATACACACCGCTGTTGCCTCGTCCTTGACCGGCGTCACTTGGCTGAAATGGAGTGCGAAATTCGATATGCAGTCGGTGGTCTTGAAACGTTTCGCGGCTTGTGCACCCGACTCCTAGGTACCGGTCTTCGATCAATTTTCCATTTTGAAAGTGGTCGGCGTTGCTTCCGTCGAATAAGACCGTAGCATCTTTTGGAGGCTCCATTCCCAGGGTCTTGCTTTCGCGCATGAGCTTGGAGAGTGTCCCAAGTTTCTTGGAGTCCGCGTCGTACACGGTTAGGCTGCCGTTTCGAATCTCGACGGTGTAACCGTCCCCGTTACCACGCGCGAGGTCGGTCGCGATTTTCGATGAGCATTGCTTGGTCGGTTCTTGGTCCTTAAAGCCATCGCCGGGGAGTCCACCCTGCAAAAGATGGACTTCGAGGTCGTCCATGCTTCGGGCGATGACTTGGGCCCCCCAAGTTCCTCCCCACGCGTCGATGACACCCAGATACTCGCCTTGCAGATCGTAAGTTATTCCCGCCGATTCAGCGGATGTAAACGTATCACCCGCAAAGAGATGCGAGGGGCTTGAGAATCCCAAGCAAAGGGCTGCAGGCACAATGACGCTGTGTCGAACAAATTCTCTACGTTGCATAACACCACTCAAGAAAGAAGATGAAATCCTAAAGGGATTTTGAAAAGTGACTCATTAATTCGTCGCGGTAGGATCGTTCGTCCCTGGGAAATAGTGTAGCAAAACTCTCCTCGGAAACGGCACCATGTTGGAATCGTCGTTTCGGAAAAACGGGCATCTCAATTCCTGTCAACCGTCGCACCCCACGTTGTACGATTTGGCCTTTCAGCTCGTAAAGACGCTCATGGCTCCAATTGGTCAATTCGATAAATGGAATCCCTTCGGCGACCTCGATAACGCTCGGCAATGCGAACGGACTGAATCCTACGAATCCTAAACGCGTCGCAGGTGCCCAAGTACGCACATGTCCGCGGCTTTGGCCCCCGGAATAAACGAGGGAGTGCTTGATAGCGTGCACCCCCCAACCCTCTTGGTAGAGCATCAAGTTGTTGAGTACGCTGCGGATGGTCAATTCCGGATTGTCTTCGATGGGATAGTCCTTGAGATTTTCGTCGCCGCCGTCACCGTCCACGAGCAGTCGCCATTCAGGGTACTTCGTTCGAATCTCTCGGCACAGCGCAATGGCCATCGTTGCGCTTTGGACATCCAGAGGCTTATAGTCTTCGATCCATCGGACGGCTTGTCGCCAGTCAAGTCTTGACGAATCGACTTCCATCAATTCCCAGAGATGACTGAGGCCGCATTGTGTCAAGAAGTTGTGGGCCTGCTGAGCATCTTGAGATCGACCTTCCGCACCGAGCGTGAACGCTTTCAGTCTCGTTGGCGCTTGGCCGCGTCGCAGAATCAGTTCATTCAAGACGATCAGGACGGCACCGCTATCGATTCCGCCAGAGAACAAGACGCCGATCGGTTCGCGATCGTCCAACGTTGCAAGCCATCGGTCGCATTCTGCGGCGAGCTGAGTAATGTAGGCATCACCGATCGACTCCAAATCCGGAGCAAGCCGATTCCTCTTAGGGGTAAAGAAACGTTCGTACACAGGATTAGGATCTGGGCAGCCCACCAGTTCGATCTCGACTAGATAATGAGCGGGTACCATGCGTGTGTACGAGGGATGGAACTGATCAGCCAAGCCGAGCTCCGAGAGTTTGCTTTGGATCTTGTCCATCGTTTCCGCAACGATCAAACAAGGGCCATCAGCTTGCTTGGCAAGAAAGTAACGCATGGGCCGCCCAATGGATCGGGCCATGCGAACCGTTCGGCCTTGATGGGTACAGATCGCGAACTGTCCATCGATTCCCCGAACAGCGTTCGGCTCACCGCTTTGGATGCGTTCCAACGCTTCCTTTTCCGTCATATTCAAGATGATATTCCCCGCGGGGTCCATCAAATTTTCGATTTTGGAAATCGACTGGAGTGAGCTGCTCGAGTGACCAGGTTCGGGGAAATTCATGCTTTGGGTATCCTGATAGTTTTCGGACCAGTATGCAATTCACCGTTCTGGCGTCAATCAGAATAGCGAAACTTTGGCATGCGGGTTTTCTTTCCACCTTGCTCGTCATCGTAGTATTTTCGGATGTGTCCGATGTACTCGACCATGGAATGATCGCTCAAGTGGTCGAGCTTCCACTGGCTCAACGAGCGAAGAAAGCCTCTCCAGGCATCGTGCCATCGCAACCAGTTGGGGAGACTGCTGACCCTCCCTCTTCGGTTGAGATAGATTTCGCGTCCCATGTGCCGGTAGCCCATCCATCGCGGGGGAACCCGAGCCACGATGTCGTTGTTATTCACCCAACGGTAGTGACGAATTTTCAAAAACTTCACCACTTTTCGATCCCCTACTCGCGGCGAGCCGAACGTGAAGATGGCGCGCGGTTCCGAGGGAATTTGTGAAATGCGGCATCGGACGGCGCAGAGAGTTGCCATCGCGCCGCCGAGCGAATGTCCAGCGAACCAGACTGGACGTTGATTTTCCCGCAGTACCTGTTC
>JALOQW010000013.1 GCA_025459275.1 Pirellula sp. | reverse complement strand
TGAGCTCCTTACCGTCACGAAACGCTCGGCGCGTTGTCAGCTCCAATCGGAGGGGACCATAATTTAAGACGTTGCCTTCGATCTTTCGACTGCGACGCGTAATGGCTACCAGGCGAGCGTGAAGTTCCTTCATTTCGAACGGCTTCACCAGATAGTCGTCCGCTCCTTCGTGAAGACCCTTGACTCGATGTTCGGTCGAACCCAATGCGCTCAATATGAGGATCGGGGTCTGGTCACGATTGGAACGGACAGCACTGAGGACCTCAAAGCCGGACTCATTGCCCAACATCAAATCGAGGACAACAACGTCCGGACGTCCCGTCCGGACCGCTTCCACCGCATCACGGACATTACAAACGATATCGGCCTGGATCCCTTCGTCGGATAGACCTTCACGGATAGCGTCAGAGAGTGCGGGGTCATCTTCGACGACTAGTACTTTGTGCGGCATAGTGAAACGTGTGATGGGGTTTTTGAAGGTGGGTCAAGCTCGCACGCTTTCGATGTTGGATGATTGCAACAATGCAGCAGTGTAGCCAATCAAATCACCTCGAGTGCGTGCGTGTTCCATCATGGGTTGGAAATCCCCTGCCGCTTGAGCAAGCTCCAGCAACGATGGGGCGATTCCGAAGGGACGCATGCCTTGCGGCATCGATCGCATCAAGAAGGCGGCCGCTTCCGAAGGCCTTCCAACCCTCGCCAACAAATCCGCATACGTCTCAATCGCAACCGTTCCCAACTCCTGCGGGTCAATCGTCTCCGCTTTCTGCCGAAACAATCGAAGCGCTCCGTCAACCTGCTCTCCCAGTAAAGCCCGGAACCATGCCAGACTCATAGGATACAAGTCCGCAAATGGCTCATCGCTTTGATACTGATATTGCGCATGCAACTGGCGACCGTACTCCGCAAGATCCGCTGCCAGCCGAATCGTACGGGGATCATCCAAAACGCGCGCAAATCGTACCGTGGAAGCCAAATGCGTCGTATCCAAATGATACGTACCATCGCGCAGCAAGCCAGGGTACAACCCCAGCCAATCCACAATCTTTCCCCCGTTCGGGGCTGCTAAATCGGGTTTTCGTCGCTTGAGGTCGGCTATCAGGTTCGCCAACAGCTCCCCGTGCACATGCTCAACCAAAGCACCCACCGCTGCCTGCTGGTCCTTGCGCCCCCTCATCGCAACCACCGAGTCCATCATCGTAATTGTATTGCAAGTGCCACGCATTTGCAGGGAAAGGCGTGTACCGCGTCCAACGTCGACCCCTTCATGCACATACAAGTTGAGCAACAAGTCGAGATTTTCCTGGCTCGGTGTGATGCTGGCCATCGCTTCGGCCGTAAACGCATCATCCCCGACAGCCCTCAGAAACATCCAACCCTCCTGAATGCGACCCGAACGCATCAACCCGTCTCCCACTTCGCGACAGGCATCGATCAGTCGCCGGTCCAGTTCATCCTGCACATCGTCCGGAACCGGAGTGGATGGGGTGTCGCCAGGCACAAGGCTGTCGACTTGAACCGGAGAAAGCCCCAACTCCAGTCGGTGCAACATCTTTCTGGCTTCGAACAACTCGTTGTACCGATGCTGGAAACGGAAGAATTCAACCAACTTCTGCGCCGCAACGAGACCTCCTTGCTCTCGAACAGTGGCCGATAATTCATCCAGCATCTTCACGTCACTTGATTGGGACATTCTATAGGATTGCCAAAGGGTTTCGGGGGTGTTCCAGTGTCCCACGCGTGACACCGACACGATTTTCGGCTTTCAAAGATCGCCATACGGCACTTCCATCCAGCCGACCATCAACAAGTTCTCGATACAAATGCACGAGTCGCTCAATCTCCGCTCGCGGAGCATCGCGCAGAATTTCGATTCGAAAATCCCGGACTCCCAATTTCGAGAGTACCGGAACGACTTCCGCTCCGCTCTGAGCATTTCCATTGTACAGCGTATTTCGGCAACCGATGTCGGCATGCAATACATGCTCGATTCCGATGCGATCGCGAAGCCGTACATCGTGGCGATCGCAGGGTCTGCCGCAGTTGGATTTGTTTGTCCCGGGTGAGAGAACCGTACAAAAGACGCAATGCTCCATATGAAACATGGGCATATGCTGATGGACGACGACTTCGATCCACTTCGGGGGCAGTGGGCCTACCAACTCCAGCAATTGGTCTCGATTCAAATCGTACGATGCGGTGATCCGCTGAGCTCCCTGATCGATCAACCACTCGGCCGTGAGTGGATTCGTCACATTCAGTGAGAAATCGGCCGCGCACGGGATGCCTTGCTCGACCGCGAATCGCAAAGCTGCCAAGTTGCGGACCAGCCAGCCATCGGCTCCATGTTTGGCGAGGGCTCGAAATAAACCCACCTCGCCCGCCTTCTGAATTCGAAGGGTCGTTATAAAAATCTCTGCCGAAGCCGAGTGCGCTTCTGCGACCGCTTGCCGATATTCGCGAATGTCATGAAACTCGACGTAGATCTTTTTCTGACCGGTTGCCAAGACATGCTCTAGCTGTGACAACGATCGGCACAGGACCCTCAAATGCCTAGTCAAACTAGCGTCGGATTCTTGAGCGTTTTCCTCCCGACTTGCAGCGACCTGGGCCAACATGCGGCTCGAGACCCCTTCCGGCCGGATCTCGCGACGCGGAGGCTCGGTCCGAACTCGGTCCACCGATTCCACGATTCTTTTTCGCAATTCACCCATCACACTCAGCGGGACCATCGGATCCCCAACGATGGAGATCTCGCTGGGGCCAAGGAAATAGGGTGTGTTTCCTAGCCGCCCCAATTGCTTGAGGACTTCCGCCTGCTGCAGCGCATGCTTTCGAGCCGCCTCAGGGATGTACGGATGTTGGATCTCGATGTGGTGTTCGCTGCTGTCCAACCCTTCCCGAGACTCATGCCACTCGACCCGAAGCTGAATCGGTTGCCCTACTTCGATCGTCCCGGTCAATCGAATCGGAACACGTCTCTCGAATCGCTCACTCGCAAAGGTCGATCGCCATCGCTTGGTCAGTTGCGGAGCATCGGTCTGCCAAATCGCTTGTCCATCATAGACCTCCACGTCTTTCATCAATCCGCGTTGGAATTCGAGCTCCACTCGTCCCTGAACGGGTTGATCAACAGGTCGGTGGAGTTGGTAGACTTGAAAGATCCGACCTCCGACTTCTTTGCCTGCCGCACGATCACCCGCCAAGACAATCCCGTCTCCCTTGCCGAGCGGAATTTGAAGCTCGACCACGAGCCGCTCCCCTTTCCTGCGCAATACTCGGCCAGCCAAAACACCTCGCTTGGCGCTGCTTTGCCCTGGCACGAGGCGTTTATGATTGCAGCCTTCGAGCCATCCAGGTGAGAAGCCTCGAGAGAAACTCAACTCCATCTCACGTTGCGTCTCGGGAGTCATCTTGGTTGACTCGCCTCGCATGGCTGCATCGATTGCCTGCCGATAGTGCCGTACGATGTTGGCGACGTATTCAGGTGTCTTCAGTCGCCCTTCAATCTTCAATGAACACACACCGGCTTGGATCAAGTCCGGAATCTGTTCGTAGGCTGCCAGGTCTTGAGGTGACAACAGATACTTCGTGTCTCCCAGGTCGACGTCGTGCCCGTCCCGAATCAACTGGTACTCCAAACGACAGGCCTGGGCGCACTGGCCGCGATTGGCACTGCGCCCTCCCAACGATTCGCTGGTCAAACATTGACCGCTGTAGGCGACGCACAATGCTCCATGCACGAAGGTTTCTACGGGCATGCTGGTGGCCGAAGTGATCTTGCGGATTTCGTCGAGCGAACATTCTCGGGCCAAGACCACGCGGTCGATGCCCAAGGATTCGATCGCTGCTATCGTTTCCGCGGAAACCATGGTCATCTGTGTACTGGCATGCACACTGAGCGTTGGGCAAATCTCATGGATCAATCGGACGGCACCAAGATCCTGGACCAATACCGCATCAACTCCGGCATCCGCCAGCCGAGCCACATGCCGTTCGAAATTCGAGAGCTCATCCGTAAAGATGAGGGTGTTGAGCGTCACGAAGCCTGACAACCCGCGACGATGCAATGTTTGCATTAGGCGGGGCAAATCCTCCAACGAGAAATTTGCTGCCCTCGCTCGAGCATTGAACCCCGATTCCAGCCCGAAATAAATGGCATCCGCTCCATTCTCGATCGCGGCATGCACACAGTCCCAGTTTCCCGCGGGGGCCAGCAGCTCGGGCGCCGACCCACCGGTGGACGATCGTTGCATCATGTTATGTCAAACTCAGTATGCCATTGGCATCCCCAAAGTTCCCTTGGTCCGCTCCGACGTAGTCGAGCATGGTCCTGAATAGATTGTTCAGAGGGGTGTATTGCGGGAACTCGACCACGCGTCCTGTGGGCAACCCACGTCCCGCTCCACCAGCCAGCAAAATGGGCAAGTCATGGTGGTCATGTCGATTCCCATCGGTAATCGCCCCACCGTACATAATCATCGAGTGATCCAAAAGATTGCCATCCCCATCGGGAGTATCTTTCAGACGCTTGATGAAATAAGCGAACTGCTCCGCATAGTAACGATCGATCTTGGCGATCTTGGCGATGTTGTCTTGATTGTTTTCATGGTGCGACAACTGATGGTGACCATCGGTGACTTCAATCATCGGGAACGCGCGGTTGCTTCCTTCGTTGGCCAACATAAACGTCGCGATCCGAGTGGTATCGGTTTGAAAGGCGAGGACCATTAGATCGTACATCAATCGAATATGTTCCGTGGCATCGCTCGGTTTGTCGGTTGGTTCGAGCGTTCCCTCAGGGAGCTGCACGGGTGTTGTGAAGCGCGAGATCCTTTGCTCGATCTCGCGAACACTCGTGAAGTATTCATCGAGCTTTCTTGCATCGTCCCGTCCCACGTGACCGACAAGATGCTTGCGCTGATCATTGACGAAATCGAGGATGCTGGATTTCATGCCTCGATCCTTTCCGTCTCCGCCACCGGTAACGCCGAACAATCTTGCGAAGGCGTTCTTGGGCTGGATTTCTTTTCCGGTCGGGAGCGATTCAGATCGCCATGAAATATTGTTGGAGTAGGCGCACGAGTATCCGGAATCGCAGGCACCCGCATCGCGCCCTTCTTCGGTTCCCAGTTCAATCGATGCCAATCGAGTTTCGCGTCCGTACGTATCAGCAGCGATCTGGTCCGCGCTGCGACCTGCACGAATCTTCGATCCCGCGGTCTTGTATGGATGAGCTCCCGTCAAGAAGGCGGCGGCACTCCGCGCATGGTCACCCGGGCCATCGCCTAACGACTGCGCGTTGACCTGGGCCAACCCCTTGAGAACATTCAAGTCGCTGCGACACTCGGCGAGCGGCTCCAAACTGGGGGAAAGTGCCCAATCCGCTCCGGATCCTTCGGGGAACCATCGCTCGGCATTGGTCCCGTTCGGGAAAAAGATCCAAGCCAAACGAAGGGGGGATGTGGTTGCGGCTACGGCCTCCGCGGCCGCAGCTACGGGCTTCATCACACTGAGCATTGGCAAGGCCAGAGAAGCTCCCACACCTCGCAGGACGGTACGACGGTCCAAACGCTCAGAACGAAGCAATCGGCCGAGTGGCATTTCTGGATTCGTGGACGAAGTCTTACGGCTGGGTCGAGTCATGGTTGGGGGCTCTTCCAGGAGGGGGATTGGCAGGATTTTGCGTCGACCGTTGAAGGAATGCATCACTCGAGACGACTCCTTCAATGATCGAACGTATTGTATAGGCTTGGGAGCTGGAACGCTCCAAAATCTTATCGACATCGCAACGGTCCGGTCTCTGCAAACCCCGGCCGAGGGCATAAGTTAGCATCCGCTTGGCAAAATTTTCCGCAACCGCAGCTTCCCGTTCCGCCAAAAGGTTTACCAATTCTGCTGGACCGGAGAAAGTTCGCCCGTCAATCAATTCGCCTTGAGCCGCAATTTCGTGCTCTCCGTCCTTGTCGCGCCAACGTCCGATGGCATCGAAGTTCTCCAGTCCTAAACCGATGGGATCCATCAACTTATGGCATCCAGCACAGCTCGGATTGGAGCGGTGGATCTCCAAGCGTTCTCGGAGGGAGGCACTGTCGTCGGCTTTCGCTTGCTCCAACGAAGGAACGTTCGGAGGGGCCGACGGAGGGGGATCACCCAGGACCGTTTCCAAAATCCACTTCCCTCGCTTCACGGGTGAGCTGCGAGTGGGATTGGACGTCAGGGCCAGCGAGGCGGCTTGGGTCAGGATCCCTCTCCGATTTTCCGGCAATGGTACACGGATCCACTTATCTTCCTCTTCGTAGAGACCTTGACGCCGTTGATCGTTCCCACGGCGACCTGGTCTCCTTCGATACATCTCCGATGGATTCTTTCCTTCGAACTCCATCCCATAGAATTCTGCCAGGCGTGGGTTCACAAAGGTGAAATCGGCCGTGAGAAGGTCCTGGATCTTCCCCTCTCGAATCAACGTGCGACAGAACATCTCCGTCTCGCGGATCATGGCCTCGCGCAGTCGGTCCGACCAGAACGGATACTTGGCCTCATCGACATCGATCTTGTTCAAGTTCCGAAGCCCAAGCCATTGGGCAAAAAAGCCGACCAACAACGCATCGGACTTGGGATCGTCGAGCATCCGATTCACTTGAGCCGTTAGCACCTCGCGTTCCTGCAATCGACCTTCGCCGGCCAGCTGCATCAACGTTTCGTCCGGCATGCTGCTCCACAGAAAGTACGACAGTCGACTGGCGACGGCATAGTCGTCGATCCCCGCATCGCCCGAAGTCAATGTGATAGGCCGCTCTCCACGAAACAAAAACTGAGGGGACACCAATGCGGCCTGGAGACCAAATCGAAGCGATTCAAGATAGGAGAATCCTTCATCGCTGGCGCGTTGACACACCATCATCACCGCATGGACCTCATCCTCTGTTGCAGGGCGTCGATACGCGCGTGGAAGGAATCGAGAAAACACGCGGCGGGTGGCTTCGGTGAAGCCGATGGGGGAACTTTGTTCCGAATCTTGATCGGTTGGATATGCGACCACAACGTTCTCGTGCGATTTCGGGAACGCAGGCTCACCTCCTTCGGGCCCATTCATGCGGAACGATTCGACGATCAGTCTTCGATTGGGAGCGTTGCGAGCTTCCGGGTCGCCATCGTCGAAGTATTCGAGACTGAGGACATGATCGCCTGCCGAACATTCCAACTCGTGTTTGAAGTTTTCGTTCTTAGGAAGAATCTCCCATTCGACAAGGACCTCGTCATCCAATCGCAAGCGGGCTTTGCAGTTGTCCTTCTGGTCATCGCCGAATCGGGCACGCACGTTGATGTTGTATTTTCCGGCCGCTACATAGATCGGTACTTCCATGCGTTGTTGGAAGGAAATGGAATCGGTTTCGAAACTCTGTTTTCGAAAACGTTCTCGATCGGTCGCAATCACCTTCTCGGACACCAGCGCGGCAGCTTGAAGAAACTTCTCCATGGCGATCGGTGGCAAGGTGAGGACTTCACCTTGATTGTCGAAACCGTTCCCTACGTCATCGGAGACGAACCCTATAGCTTTGGATGGCTTCAGATCGAGACCGACCAAGTCGCGAATGGTGTTGTCGTATTCGGCCTGATTCAATCGGCGGAGTGTGACCGGGGGGACGGGAGGACGGCAACCGCAATCGACTTCATGCAAGGTCCGTTCAATCCATTGCGTGATGATGGACCGTTCCTCGGGTGAGATCTCCGACGACTCTGGGGGAGGCATTGCCTCAGCACGAATGACTCCTCGGATTTGCTCCCAGGTGCTTTCATGTGCCCGCATTTTGTCCAGAGAGTCGTAATCATCGAATGCAACGCCCCCTTCGGTAGCGCCGTTCATGTGGCAGTCACCGCAGTGCTTCTCCATGAGGTGTCGGACCGATTGGGTCCAGCCCATCATCAATTCCTGATCCAATGCATCCGCCCCCATTGCGATTGGCTCGGATTGGGCCGGAGCAACAAGGGGCCAGCTCCCGAGCCAGGTGCAGGAAACGACCAGTACCCAGCGGGCGATCCAACTGGCGGGATGGGGGAATTCAGACAGCGACGCAAAGCAAGTCATGGGATGGCTGCAAAAAAGGGGAGGCCAGCGAGACGTATGCTGGATGGCGACAATCAAAGTATGGAACTGCTTCCTCACCTCGAACTGCTACCATACCCCCTAGTGTACCCACCCGGCCAGCATTTGGCCACGTCATTCTCGCCTGTGTGCCACTTCGAGTCAGCCGTTGGCCCTTGTAGACTAACGCAAGATTTTGTTGGGAAGAAAACGGAATTGAGCGTTGGCGAAACTCAATCTCTAAGCATTCTTGGTACACGGATTCGAGGAATCCACATCCCATTTCACGATAGACCTCGAAGATTGCTTCTTGAATGGCGTAGCCCTCTTCTTTGAACAGTATTGTTTCGTTCATGGGGAGTTCCTTCTAACCACGAAAGACACAAAAAGGCAAGAAAATCGAGCTAAGGTGCTTACTGTTCGTGCCTTTCGTGTTTTTTGTGGTTCAAGTCTCTTCGGTGCAACGACTTGTTTTCGCTTGATGACGGACAGACGGTGGCCGTGGGTTACTTCCTTAGGGTGGTGAGGTACTCGACCAGGTCGACCAAATCCGACTCACTCATCGTCTCTTGCAGATTTTCAGGCATCAACGACTTTTCTTGCTTCTTGAACTCCTCCAGGTCCGCTGCGAGAATCGTGCGTTCAATCCCCTTCGCGTCCTTGATTGTGACTCCTGCTTCTGTCTTCGATACCAGCAGTCCCGTTACCACTTCTCCATCCGTATTCCGCGCCGTATATGCTTCGTAGTTATGGCTGATCCCAGCACTCGGCGACAAAATCGAGACGTACATCGCTTCACGCGTCAGCTTGTCTCCGATCTCCGTCAGACTCGGACCGACGTTCTGACCTTCTTTACCGATCATGTGACATTGTGAACAAGTGGCTGCGCCTAAGTAGACCTTGCGGCCATTCTCGACGTTCCCCTGCTTCTTCACGAGCACATCGATCGGTGGCAACGGGTTCTGGGATGACTTCAAGACCGGGAACAGCTCCTCTGCCGCTTTCCTCAGCTCTTCGACTTCCGATGCACGCAATGCAGAACCAACCAAGGCTCGAGCTTCGTTGGGCAAGCGGTTCGCGCGAGCATAATCGATCAACGAAGCGTGGTTGGCCTTGTTTCTGGCTAAACCTACCGCGGACTCGACCCGGATACTCTTGGAAACCGATTCGGTCTCCAATAATCGTCGCTGCAGCTCCGCCGCTTCGCGGCGATTGCTGAGCGATAGGGTCTTGGATAACGCTTGAGCTGCATCGCTGGGTTCGCTGGCAGAGAGCCACTTCCACAAGACGTCCGCGCCCCCCGTTTCGAGGGCCATGTCGATGGCTTGGACCGCTTGCGTGGAGGGCCCCCACGCTGCTGCTCGCTCGAGCAATCGATCCGCAAACCCAGCTAATCGTAGCCTCTGAAGGATCTTGAGCTGCTTGGGATCGTTCCCCATGCGCTCGATATAGTCTCGAACCACTTGGGCCAATCGAGGGTTCCCCTCTAGATCCACTCCTTCCAACCGCATCAAGGCTTCGATCACGCGATCGGGCGATCCCTCCATGTCGAGCAGCGGCATCAGCGCTTTCTTCCGATCGTCCTTGGACAAGAAGTCCACGGCTCGGAAATGGGCTAACAGGTCTTGGTCTCGAAGTTTGTCCGATTGTAGCCACGCTGACTGTAGCTCGGCCGCGACTGGACCTCGACCACGCCATGCAATCATCCGCTGGGCTGCACTCGATGGATCCATCGGCACCGTCTTGCGATAGGCTGAAAGGCATTCGTCCCAACGATCGGTGGCTGCGATACCGAGGGCTTCCAAATACCATCGATCCCTGCCATCAAAACGCTGTGCGAGCTTGACCCAGTAGCCGGGCATCGCGGCAGAGGTATCCTCGCGCAATGCAATCGCCAGTTCCCTCAAAACAACAGGGCTGACATCGCTGAGAAGCGTCGGGACGTACGCTTCGGTCGGTAGTTTGGCTTGCCGTGCGATGCGGATCGCGGCGGCTCGCACATCCGCTTCTCGATCGGCCGATGCGGTTTGAACGACTTGGGCGGGATCGCTGACGCGAGCTAAGAGCCAGAATGCCCGTGCGCGCAAGCGTGGGCTCGTGTTCTGGGCCATCCGCTTGAGCGCAGGAACGGATCGATCCCCCATCCCTAGCAGGGATTTGAATGCCATGTAACGGACCGATGAGCTTGGGTTCGATAGCGCGGTCACGGCCCCCTCGGGGTTGGAGAAATCGAACTTGGGAACAACATACTTGCTCCCTGGCGGGGCCAATCGGAACAGTCGCCCTCGCTCCATGTCTTGCATGTTGTGCCCGCCGACCCCTGGGTCGTACCAGTCGGTGACGAACAACGAGCCGTCGGGTGCGACCGCGACGTCGGCTGGTCGGAACCAGCGGTCGTATTCCCCCACGGCCAAGTCTTCGATCTGGGCGCGGTAGCCGGCTCCGTCGTTACTTGCCACATAAGCACGGACAACATTGGGACCCGCGTCACAGTGGATAACTTGGTTGCGGAATTTTTCGGGGAGCAGATCCCCTTCGTAGACCGTGATGCCGGTCGGCGAACCGGCGCCGGTGATCAGCATGGTGGGAACGACCCCTGGATCATTCAAGTGCCAATGCCGTTCGGGGATCTCTTTCTCCCAATTCGTACGTTCCGCTTGCCAGCCGGCCCCAGTCACTTCATCGACATAGCCGTAGTTGCCGAACTCCATCACAAAGTTGATGCGAGTGGCTCGATTGCCATCGTCGTCATTGTCCGATTGCCACAGGGCACCAAAAGAGTCGACCGAGACTTCGTAGTTGTTGCGGAAGTTATGGCCGAGGACTTCCATATCGCTCAAGTCTTCATTGCAGCGGAACACCATCCCTTGCCGATAGGGTTTTCCGGAATCATCGATCACGCGTCCCCATCGATCGCGAATCGGTTCGCCGTTGGTATCGCACAATCGGTGGCCTGTGTTACCAAAGTTGAAGTACAGTTTCCCGTCTGGACCAAACACAAACGAGTGGACCGAATGGTCGTGTTGAGGGTCTCCGGTCTTGGTTAGGATGGCTCGTTTGCTGTCGGGTATATCATCGCCGTTTTCGTCGATGAACTCGAAAACATACGGCGAAGCACTGACCAGCACTCGATTCCCCAACACGCACAATCCTATCGCGGAGTCGATGTCTCGGCCCTGATAAAAGACCTTCGACTGATCCATGACTCCATCTTGGTCAGTATCTTCCAAGATCAGAATTCGATCTCCTTCGGGTCGTTCGCCGTTGTGCCGACGGTAGTTGACAACTTCGCAGACCCAAACACGCCCTCGATGGTCGATGTCAAGATTGGTCAAGCTCTTGAGGACCGGTTCGGAGGCGGCCAGGGTCGCTTCCACTCCATCAGCGACCTTTAATCCTGCGACGGCATTTTCGGGTGTTCGATCTTCACCCGATTGGCCCCAAGCGTTCAAGCCAGCCGGCACTCCTTCTGCAGCGATATGGAACCGTACGGAGGTTGTGGATCCACCGTTTTGCGACACACCCCCTTCATCGAGTCCGCAACCGACTTGAAATCGTTGGCATCCTTCGGGCAACTCGAATCCAATAACGCTCGTAGCGTGGGTTCCGATCCCCTCGACCGTTTCACCGTAGACTTTCAAAGGTCCGCCGCCAGCGTTCGCATTCTTGCGAACCGCACCCCATTCCGAAGTCGCAGTAAACCAAGGGAGATCGAGAAGCGAACGTTGGCCGTTGGCATCGATCAAGGTCGGAGCAATCCAATCGGCCCAATCGCACGAAAAGCCATCGTCTCCTGGTGTCACAATGAGAAACAGCTTTTTGACCCCTTTCACATCCACATCCACGTCAATGCGATGTCGAGAGGTCTGCGAGGTCAGCGTCTTGGAGGAGAAAAGGAGCTTGCCCGGATTCTTTAAACCAACCGGTGCGCCGGGGGGAATGCCGAACTCTTTGGCAACGCCTGCCGGATTGAAGTTGGGTGGCGTGGGTTCGTCTTGGTTCTCGACCAGTTTCACGACCTCGATCGGTTCGACCAAGGCGCCAGATTCTGGGATATCGATGTGAGCCGTCCAAAGAATGGCGTTGGCGACCAACCGTGTCGGTTCGGTTCGTCCCCAGTTCCAATGGAAATGTCCTCCAGTGTAACCGAAAGCGCGGCCGCCGTTCTTTCGTTCGGAAGCCCAGGCCACGTGTTGGGGTTCTTTGTTGGCAACCGCGCGGCGCACATCCGGATTCCCGCTGTGCGGGCCATCGGGTCGATCCATGGTCGTCTCGGGTGCGATTGCCGAGAGGATCGGCGTGACACCTTGCATGCCTTCTCGGAATCGCATGTGGAAGTACCATTCATCGCGTGTTTCGAATGGCTTGACCCCGGTGGTAACGGGGTGTTTCGGAAGCGAAGCAAATTTGGCTGTCCAATGTGGGTTCACCGACCAATGCGTTTCAAAGTAACCGCCGAGCCATTGCAGGAATTCGGGCCCTCCTCGATCCTTCGGGACTTCGACGGCGTAATGCAAACAGACCAGGCCTGCACCTCGATCCATCTGCTTTTGAAGCCGAGGGAGATGCGCTAGCGATGGGTGACCTCCCCCCCCATCAGAATAGATCACAATCGTGTCGGCGGAGTCCAACAACGCATCGTCACTGGGCCAACCGTTGCGCACCACGTCGCATTGGATGTCGGGAACGGTTCGCTTGATCACGTCGGCCAGGATGCGACAGCCTGCATAGTGTTCATGCGAACCGAAGTCGTGGCTGGGGCCGCCCGCGATGAACACGATCTTCTTTGGGCCGGCAGCGGGAGTGGGCTGCGATGTTTCGGTGCCTCGTCCGGATTCCGTAAGCGTCCAGACGAATCCGAGGAGGGCAAGGCACAACAACGAAGGATGCTTGGGAGAGGCCATAGGTCAGGTACCAAGGAGGGGAAGGTGGTTGAGGCTGGAGGCTTCTTTTCAACGCTTCATGGTAGTTGGTCTTTCTGGTTGGGTAAATTCCCCGGCAAAATGAGGAGCGTTACAATGCCAGCGATCTTTCGGTTGCCTAGAGAACAGAATCAGGAGTATGCAGTGACCATTCACCATTTGCGTCGCGATTACCATTACGGTTCGCTGAAACGGGAAGAGATGCCCGCCAATCCGATGGATTTGTTTGCTGCATGGTTTGCCGAGCTAAGGTCGATGGATCTCCCCGAGTGGTTCGAAGTCAACGCGATGAGCTTGTCGACGCATCGGTTGGACGGCGGCACAGCCTGCCGAATTGTGCTGCTGAAAGAGATTCAGGACGACTCGTTCTTGTTCTTCACCAATTATCAATCCGACAAGGGGCGAGAAATCTCCGCCAACCCGCGAGTTGCCCTTGGGTTCTATTGGCCGATCCTGGACCGGCAGGTTCGAGTGGAGGGGACCGCTGAGAAGACGGACGAAGCGACATCGGAAAAGTATTTCCGCTCGCGGCCGCGCTCGAGCCAGCTGAGTGCGAACGCGTCGCCGCAGTCAGAAGTCATCCTGCATGAATTGCAATTGGCTGAAATGGTTGAGAATTTGGATCGATCGTTGCATGGAGCGGAAGTGCCACGTCCTGCCCATTGGGGTGGCTATCGAGTCACGGCGCATGCCATCGAGTTTTGGCAGGGGCGGCCTTCGCGATTGCACGATCGATTTCGTTACGCGCGCGAAGCGAGCGGTGGCTGGCGATTGGATCGATTGGGGCCCTGAGCAAGGCAGGAATACCCCGGCCTGCGTGGCAAGGCGGACACCACAAGCAGGCCGTTGGGGTACCTCTGCGATCGGAAGCCCGACGCAAAAAGCGGATCACGTTTTCGAAGAAACTCCATCGAAAGTGCGAAGGTCTGGCAGGGAGCCCTGCCAGACCCTCACAAGGCTTTCGACGTTTGGGTAGAACGGAAGCGTTGCCCAACAAAGAAGCAACCCTTCAAAGAATCTTTAGAATGCAATCGATGTGCCAAGCTTCGATTCCGAGGGGAGTTGCACCCGAATTGATTCGATTTTGCATGGTTTCTCGCTCGCTTTTTCCGGCCGTAGGTTCGAGGGTTGGGGAAATATCGCGATGGATTGCCTTATTCGTTGGCAACTGATTCCTTTTCGCGCACTGTCCCGTTTTCACTCGGAGTTTGTGGCAGGGATAGGTTGGGGCTCGCACGATCCTGGATGCGAATGGGCCAATATGCGAATGGGCCAATGTGCCAACGGGTGAACCTCGGCACGCGACAAGTCCTCTCTAACGCAAGGAATTCCGTGCAGAGCAATCAGGGATGGTCTGCTATGGGCCGGAGCCGGTAGAATTTTTAGCTTCCATTTGGACGTTACGGCTAATTGGACTTCAAAGCAATTGGACTTCAAGGAACGACATTCGATTCGATGACCCAAACCACCCCTCGCACGATTCGCATTTTTGATACGACCCTTCGGGATGGGGAACAATCTCCTGGAGGGAGCATGAACTTGAGCGAAAAGCTCGAAGTGGCTCAGGCGCTGGCATCGCTCGGTGTGGACATCATGGAGGCGGGGTTCCCGATCGCTTCGCCGGGTGATTTTGAAGCGGTTCGCGAAATCGCGGCAACGATTCGAGGCCCGGTGATCTGCGGTTTGGCACGTTGCAACGACGGGGATATCGATCGGGCATGGGAAGCCCTCCAAAAAGCGGAGAGAGCGCGGATTCACGTCTTTTTGGCGACCAGTGCCATTCATCGCGAATTCAAATTGCGCATGACACAGGACGAAATCATTTCGCGGGCGGTGCACGGTGTAAAACGCGCATTGTCGTATTGCGACGATGTCGAGTTCTCCGCCGAGGATGCCGCGAGAACCGAGATTGATTTTTTGTGCCGCGTGGTTGAAGCAGCGATCGATGCAGGCGCGACCACCATCAATGTTCCGGACACGGTTGGCTACACCACGCCCAACGAAATGCATGATCGGATCCAGACATTGCTCTATCGCGTTCCTAACATCGATCGAGCCGTTTTGAGTTGCCATTGTCACGATGACCTTGGATTGGCAGTAGCCAACTCACTCGCTGCAGTGGTTGCGGGGGCGGGGCAGATCGAATGCACGATCAATGGGATCGGGGAGCGAGCGGGTAATTGTTCGCTCGAAGAAGTGGTGATGGCGATGAGAACGCGTCATGACCTTTATCACACGACGACCCAAATCAGGACGGAACGATTGGTGCCAACCAGCCGATTGCTGTCGAAGATCACTGGTCTGGACGTGCAACGCAACAAAGCCATTGTCGGCCGCAACGCGTTTGCGCATGAGTCAGGCATCCACCAAGATGGGATGCTCAAAGAGCGCAGCACGTACGAAATCATGCGTCCTGAAGATGTCGGCTTTGCCAAGACCGATTTGGTTTTGGGCAAGCACAGCGGTCGAGCGGCATTGGCGGATCGAGCTCGAGAGCTAGGCTTTCATTTGACCGGCGAGCAACTGCAGGTGGTCTTTGATCAGTTCAAGATCTTGGCCGACAAGAAGAAGAACATCTTTGACGGGGACATCATCGCCCTCATTCAGCAGCAGATCGCCGGCGCGACCAACACGGCGTGGACGTTGGAGTCGTATTCGGTGGAAAGTGGCACCAAGCGTGTACCTTGTGTGGAATTGACGCTGCGCCACGGCGAGAAGGTCTTTACGGAACGAGTCCAACAAGGGGACGGTCCGATCGACGCCGCATTCTGGGCCGTGGAATCGATCATCGGGATCAAGACGATTTGCAAGGAGTTCCGTGTTCGAAGCGCGACGATCGGTCGCGATGCAATGGGTGAAGTCAACGTGGAAGTCGAACATGAAGGGCAAAGCTACCGAGGGACTGGAGCTTCGACCGATACCGTCGAAGCCACCATCTTGGCTATGCTCAATGCGATGAACCGGATCGTGACCGAAAAGAGTTTGCGTTCCGCGGGCAAGGTTTCACCGCAAGATGCCTGAGGTCTCTGGCTTTTCGATGTCTGCCAGTTGCCGCTGCAGTTCCAGCACTCGATTCCAGTAACGGGACGATTGATTCGTCCAATCGAATTGCCCTTCGGCGAACCAATCGAGCCACTGCAATGCAGAGAGTGCCACCGATGCGCGATGGACGTTTTTCAGGTCTGGTAGCGTGATTTGGCAATCGGGTCGCCTTTGCAGGTAAGCGGAGTGGGCGATCGACCAACGTGGATCTGAGTCGAGCAAGAGGGTTCCGATGGATCTGGCGAGATCGAGACCGGGCCAATCGATTCTGGCTGCTCCAAAATCGAGGATCCCTACGACTTGATCTCCGCGGTAGAGCAAGTGTTCGCGCCACACATCGCGCAGAACCCAGAAGCAAACGGTCGGTGTTTCCGAAAGACGGTGAAGAGGCTCGATCACTTGCGGGATGACGCGCATCGCGCGAAGGTAAATCTCCTTGAGCGTCTTCGTTGACTCGTATTGGTCGTGGCTCGATATGGAATCAAGAAACTTGTTCCGTTTGTGTTCGATGGGTTCGATGGCGTGGAGCAGGCCTTCATACCGTTGCTTTAGCCCAGGTGCGATTTGAACAAGTGCTTCGTAGGAGCGGCTTTGTTCATGCAAGCGCGCGATCGCTTCGACGCAATTCAGAAGCTGAGTTTGGCTGGATTGCCCTAATCGTTCGACAGGATGGCCCGACTTCCACTCGGCGATCTCCCAGTAGACGCCCTCGGCTTCGAGAAGGGTTTCGCCGTGGCACCATTTGAGGAGACGCGGCGTGCAGGCTTTGTCGCCGTCGGAAAGGTATTGTTGAAATCGATGAATTGCATTCAGCCGATCTCGGTCCATCAAGATCGGCCAACGCTTCAATGCATACCAATTGGAGAGTGTTTCCACGCGATAGACAATCGCGGTGCTCAGCCCTCGATCTTCCACGAGGGTCACACGGGCCGCCGGGCCAAAAAGGACACTGATTTCCTTTGCTACCCTTGGTGGAATCACACTCGAATCACTGGCCTTGTCCGCGTGAGAATCCAGGTTTGCCGTCGAAATTGTAGAGCCCTTCGAGCTTCACGAATTCGAGTCCGGCCTTGGTGATCCGATCCAGCAAAGCGATGATCGCGGTATGCGGAACAGATCCGCCGGAGCCCTCGGGCAACGAGAATCGGCAGCGATACACATCCACTGTGAAGGTCTCCTTCATGCCACCTGGCCAAACCTTCATGCCTCGGTTGGACAGCATTTCGAGAACCATTCCATCGCCGGCGAGAGGTTGGAGCTTAGCGGCCAAGTCATCGGTCGCACCGGTCCAGGCTACAAACACATCCGCACCGACCATTTCTCGCTTTTCCGTCGAACGGACATAAGCAGGTCGTTCTGTCAGAGGACGACGTGGTGCACGGCTGTAATCGACCGCTTTGAGGACTTCGGGTTTCTTGCCAATGCGAGCAACGACGGCTTGAGCAAACTCCTTGGTGCCGACCTTTTCTTTGGAGATCCCTTCCTTGAAGATATCGTAGGTGTGCACACCATCTTCGATGGTCTTGAGCCACGCATTGTGAGCGCGTTCCGCGACATCGGCTTGACCGATGTGCACCAGCATCTGGATGGCACCAAGGAACAATCCGGAAGGATTGGCGAGATTTTGACCAGCGCGTCGTGGAGCGGAACCGTGAATCGCTTCGAACATGGCACAACCATCGCCGATGTTCGCGCTGCCGGCCAACCCGACCGAACCTGCGATTTGAGCCGCCACGTCCGAGAGGATATCGCCGTACAAGTTGGGCATGACAACGACGTCGAAGGCTTCGGGGGTGTCCGCTAGCTTCGCAGCGCCGATATCGACGATCCAATGTTCGTTCTCGATGTCCTTGTATTCCGCCGCGATTTCATCGAAGACCTTATGAAACAAACCATCGGTCAGTTTCATGATGTTGTCTTTGGTGAAGCAGGTTACTTTCTTGCGTCCGTAAGCTCGGGCATACTCAAACGCGTAACGCACGATCTTTTCTGTTCCAGGCCGTGAGATCAACTTCAAGCACTGCATAACATCGATCGTTTGTCGGTGTTCGATGCCAGCGTACAGATCTTCTTCGTTCTCTCGTACGATGACGACATCCATCTTCGGATGCTTGGTGCGAATAAACGGGTCGTAGCTCAAGCAGGGACGGATGTTGGCATAGAGTCCGAATGCCTTGCGTGTGGTAACGTTGAGGGACTTGAAGCCACCCCCTTGAGGGGTCGTGATCGGAGCCTTCAAGAAGACTCGTGTTGCTCGAAGGGATTCGAAGGCACTGGGTTCGATGCCAGCCATGTTTCCCTTGAGGTACTGCTTTTCACCGATCTCAATAACATGCTTCTCGAGCTTGGCTCCTGCCTCCTCAATGATGTGCAGGGTGGCCTGCATGATTTCGGGACCGATGCCGTCGCCGTAAGCGACCGTGATGGGAGTAGGTGTTGTCATGTCGTCAGGAAGGTGAAAACAGAGGATGGGGTGGGCACAAATCCGTTAGAAATGTATTCGCGAACCCCGCGCCGCACAACCGCAGATCGAGTACTGTAAAGGAAGCTCGAAGCGAATCTGCCATCTGGGCCGATTCGTGTCAATCAAGAATCCGCAACGGAGGAGAGGCCATGACAGGCAAGAAAAGGTGGATGCACTCGGAATCGGGACAGGCACGCGTTCCAGGAGGATTCAACGTCGCTCGCGTACCGGTTTCGATCGTGATCCTCGCGGTTTTCCTTGCATTGCAGATGGCATTCCTGCCGCTCCGCACAGCAGCAGCCCAAGAATTTCGGGCTGAAATGTTCGATCGTCCGAACCTCGTAGCGTGGTGCATCGTTCCGTTCGACTCGGAGAAGAGGACGCCTCTGGAGCGAGCTCAGATGCTCGAAGAATTGCAGATCCGGCGACTGGCCTACGATTACCGAGCCGAGCATATTCCCACCTTTGAAGAAGAGATTCTGACCCTAAAGAAGCATGGCATTGAATTGACCGCGTGGTGGTTTCCCACGGTTCTCAACGACGAAGCCAAGCTGATTCTCAGTTTGGTCAAGAAACATCAGGTCCATCCGCAGCTTTGGGTGACGGGTGGTGGAGATCCCGCCATGAATGAGAAAGACGAGGCGGCATTCATGGAGTCTGAGGTTCGGCGAATTCGGGAGATTGCCCTGGCGGCTCAAGATGCGGGCTGTCAAGTCGCCCTTTACAACCACGGAGGTTGGTTTGGGATCCCCGAGAATCAGATGCGTCTCATCGAAGCTATCGATCTACCGAACGTCGGTATCGTCTACAACCTTCACCACGCCCACGACCAGATCGATCGGCTGCCAGAGATTCTTGAACGGATTGGTCCCAAGCTCCTGGCATTGAATTTGAATGGCATGCAAACGGACGGTGAACGATTGGGCAAAAAGATCCTCGTGATCGGTGAAGGGGATCGGGATCGGGAGCTGCTACGCATCATTGGACAGTCCGGATTCCGCGGGCCGATTGGGATACTCAATCACACCGACCTGGATGCGCGTCAGCGGCTGATCGACAACATGAACGGACTCGATCGTCTGGTTCAAGAGCTAGGGTCTACGCGATGAGCACGCGTTGTCGTCATGACTTGGTCGGCTGCAAAGGCCGTATCACGAGTTGCTTGAACACGTGGCGTGAATCATTGGCGCAGGTCCAAGAGATCTGGAACGACGCCACGGCCCGAGCGTACTACGCAGAGCATTTCTCCGAAACGGAGGAAACGATGCTCCGCATGATTGCTTCGCTCCAGGAAGCTGCCGATATGGTCCGCAGCTTCGAAAAGCAGGTCAGTGACGAAGAGTATTGATACTCTTTTATGCGTTACTTCCTTTTCTTGGTTACTTCTTGCGTTGGTAATCGACTTCCATCATTCGCATCCACTCACCGCTGGGTGATTCGATGAACATGCTCATGGTTCGCGTGTCGTTCTCTTTGTAGACCGTGACGAGTTTCATTTTCATTTCTGCGCCGGTTGGGTCTTTGCCTATGCCGACGATGGTGAGTGTTTTCTTGGCGGCGTCATAGGTCCCTTCCATAGCGGTAGGGTAGGGTCCGGCGGAATCGATCCATGAACCTATGTACTTTTTCTTTTGCGGGTCGTATCCCATTTGGCTACTGCCGTGAAAGGCGGCCCCTGCCATCTCTCCTTGGAAGTCGCTGACCATCCATACATCACCAACCATGGTGTTGGTTTCGACAGCCTTGCTCAGGGTCGGCTGACCGTTGGGATCTGGGTAGAATCGGACTTCGCAGTCCCAGGTTCCTGCTTCCTTTTTGAGGACACTCATCGGGCCTGCGTTTTGGGCCCACGCCATGGTTGCGCCGACGAGACAAATCACGAAAGCCATACTTCGAATCATCATCCTAGGTTCCTCCGGTCAAGATTGAGCGATGAGAATCGGCATCCGACGATGCCGCGATTGGGGTGGAGTATAACGCGTTTGTGGAGTTGTGGGATACATTTGGCAGCCCCCGGGAAGTACCAACCCGCTCCGGCGGTTCAACGACGGCTTGCAGATCCGTAGAATCGTCGCAGGGATTTCCCAGGGTGTTCGTTTTGAAGCGGACTCGTTTGGCACGATAGGCCAACGCTGTGTCTGAGATCTCTGACTATAGTCCGTAGCGTTTCATCTTTTGCCGCAGTGTCGTTCGGTGCATCCCGAGCCGCGAGGCAACTGCTGCTCGATTACCTCCGCATTGCTCGAGCATGGCTTGGATCAATGCCCGCTCTGCAATCGCCAAGAATTGATCGTGCAAAAAATCGGACGATGGAGTGCTTGTCGCATGGTCCGACTCGTAGCGAACGTCATGCGCCATGAGCCACGCTCGCGTGGCTTCCGCCAACTGCTGCGACGTCAAATTGCCGGCAGTCAAGGCTTCGGAACCGGGGTCCCGCAACGGGAGATCCTCGAGCCCAATAACGACCCCTCGCGAATGAACCGAAGCCTGTTGAATTGTCTGACGAAGTTGGCGCACATTGCCAGGCCACGGCCAGTTCTCCAGCAAAGCCATTGCTTCTTCAGAGAGTTGCTTTCTCGCACCCGGAGAGCTGGTTCTGACGAAAGCCTCCGCGAGAGGTCGAATGTCCTCGCGTCGTTCTCGCAGGGGTGGCAGTCGAATGTGAATGACGCGGAGTTGTGCCGCGAGCGGTTCGTAGATTTCTCCATCGACACAGGCGTTGTCCAAGTCATGGGAACTGGTAAAAATGAGGCGTGCCTTAAAGGGATCCGGATCGGCCGATGCGATGGCTTGAAAACACTCCGTTTCGATCGCACTCAGTAATTTCGCCTGTGCGGCTAAAGAGAGTTGGGTCACTTCTTCGATGACCAATGTGCCTTGGCCTGACAAGAGCATGAGCCCTGGTTGCTTGGGTCCCATCCCTGTCTCGGTTGCCGTGGAGGGCAAACAGGTACCAAAGAGTTCGACTTCCGATTCGGATACCCGATTCGCATCTGGTCGGAAAAAGACCAACGGCTTTGAAGCGCGCGGGCTGAACTGATGAATCGTGCGAGCGACGAGGCTCTTACCAGTTCCTGCATCCCCTTCGATCATCACCGGTTGTTCGGACTGTGCAGCGATGGCGATCTGCTTGTAGACAACCTGCATTGCCGGTGAATTCCCGAGCAATGTATCTTGCTGCAGCTTGGCAGCGAAATCGGGATCGTTGCGTGGTTGGGCAGGATGACTCTCGAGAGCGCGTCGGACCATACTCAGTGCATTGCCGAGGTTGAAAGGCTTGGTGAGATACTCGAATGCTTTTCCCTTGATCGCTTCGACGGCTACTTTCAAATCTCCGAACGCAGTCATCACAATGACCGCTGGCTGGGAAGGGAGCTCCTGAAGCGATCCCAGCAACTCCAAGCCACTCTTGCCCGGCAATCGCACATCCAAGAGGACCACATGGGGATAAGGCGATGCCCCCTTGGCATGTTCCCAACAGGATTCCGCCGAAGAAAAAACCTCGACGGCGTATCCTTGGGATTCCAGTTCTTTTCGGAGAGCCCAACAGATCGTTGGCTCGTCGTCAACAATCCAAATGCGTTTCATACGAATGAACCTTGACGGGCCTGGCTTGGGATCACGAGTTCGAATACGGTGTGGGCGCCTTCACGTCGCCAAGTCAGCGATCCATGGCAGCGTTGGGCCACTCGAGCTGCCATCGGCAAACCAAGTCCGATCCCTTCTTGTTTGCTTGTTACGAACGGCTCCATCATGGAATGCGCCACCGACGGATCGGGCCCTGGACCACTGTCGATGATTCGCCAACAGAGATCAACATGCACTTCATCGTTTCGCAAATGAACAGAATCACGAGAAAGATTCTTGGCGGCAAGCTCGCAACACACATGTCCCCCGCGTCCAGCTGCCTCGATGGCGTTCATTAAGAGATTCACAAGAGCTCCGGTAACTGCAGCTCCTTGAGGAACCCATACCTCTTGAAGTTGCGGGTCGGTTTCCCAAACAAGCTCAACTTGTTGGTGCCTCGCATAGGTCGCGACACAGTCTTGCATCGCCTGCGTCATGGTACTGGCTGTCATATCGGGCTCATCGACAAGCTCGATACTTGGATCCGAAGCGAGGAGTCTTCGTACGGAATCCGCCGCTCGCTGAAGCTGATTCTCCGCCATGATCAATTCCTGTGGCGGATGTTCCGGATACGAACGAAGGCAGGATTGCACGAGCAGGGATGCACCTGTCAACGCGTTTCGCAATTCATGCGCCATACCTCCGGCGATCATAGTGATAAGACGGGAGCGTTCGGTGCGCGCGATCCAATCGTGGGCTTTCTCCAACTGAGAACTCATCGTGTTGATCGATACCGAAAGACGACGAATGGCATCCTCAGGTCCCTTCGGTTCCGCAATGTCGTATTGTCCGAGGGCGATCCTTTTGACTTGGGCCTCCAGTCCTTCAATACGACGCACCATGCGAGAGCCTATTGCGGTCGTCACGATGATCATGGCAAGAACGGAGACCAGGCCACTGGCGATCGGCGCCCAAACCGGCGCATGCCAAAAACCGAGATCGCGAGGACGGTGCACTAGGAGAACCAACGCGCGAAGCTCGCTATCTCGGAAATCGACCGACGCATTATGCTTGCGATAGTGATAGGAACGATCCCCGATCGAGAGGCTGCCTTGCGTCGCTAGAGACTCAAGTCCTGACTTTTCCAGTTGGCTGAGGTCTGCAGCAGACAGAGTGGACACTGGGAGCAAGCCTTCGCGAGGCACCAGGATCGCATCGACCCCCGAGTAACTCTTGATTTGATCAATCACATTTTTGGTGAGCGGGTACGATGCTCGCTTGAGTTGCTCAAAAACCGTGCTGAGTTTATCTGCAGCCCAGCGGTCCTCTGCATCGTTCGCCGCCCACCAGGTGATCAAGGAAACAGCGAGAGCGACCAGCAGAATGGTTGCCCCCAAGGGAACAATGAATTGCCGCCGCAGCGACCAGGTTTCCTGCGGTGGAGTTGCATCAATCCTCGAGGTTGACGATCTCGGATCCACCTCGCGTGGAAAGGGATCGCCAGACGTCGCGTTCGATACTGTTGGAAAAGGTTCGGACACTGCCATCGCAAAGACCAGAGACGACCAAGCCACCATGGTACGAACGGGAAAGGATCATCGCGTAAGTCGGTGGCCCTTGGCGACCGTTTCTCCCTTCCTGAGATGAATTGTAATCGACATCGGTCATCTTGCCGTTGATGTTCACCAAGACCCGTGTGTTTGGAGGGAAGGTTGCCGTGAATCCTGTGTGATGGACCCGTCCATCCGGCCACTCGGTGTGCCCGGTATCGCGAAATTGGGACCCAGTCACTGCAATCGTAGCTGCTTCTTCCGCAGTATTCGGAATATTGACGCTGGGGGGGCCCCCATTGCGGTAATACGGCTGCCATGCCTTGACCTCGGAAACCAAGAGCGTGTTGCTAGTCCCATCGGTTATGGCAGACAGCTTGAGAAAGCTGTTCGGGAAAAAAACGCCGTCCCCTTGTCGCTGAATCGCGGGCTCAAATACAAACCATGGGCCGAAGTTGAAACCATAATTGGTTGGGAACAACCGGGGGCGACCTGCCCCCATATTCCGGACTTCGCCGGCACGCGGATCGCTGGGGCACTGGAAAATCGGAATCGAAACGTTATCGATGACCAGTTGAAAATCGAAAGCGGTGCTGAGATCGATTTGGTTGTAGAGATTGACGGCTTCGATGTAAGGTAGAATTCGGCCGTGTACCCCCCAGCTGCCGTTGTTGGCCAACAGAGGATTGTTGTAATCGATCACCACGGAAGGTGGCAGGCGTTTGAAAGCGCTTTCGTAATTGGCGGTCGCCAACGCAAGTTGACGTACGTTGTTGGAGCATGACATGCGTCGGGCCGCCTCGCGGGCCGCTTGGACGGCCGGCAGCAATAGACCAACCAGCACCCCTATGATCGCAATGACGACCAACAATTCGACCAGAGTGAATCCGTGTCGGCAACTTCTTCTCATGATCTCCGCTCGTTCCTTGGAACTACCTGAGCTCGTGTGGTTTCAATTTCTTCATCAACGCCAGAGCTTCCAAGTGTAGTTGCGCGAGCTTGGAACGCTAAACGAGTGGCGAAAGCTTGATCAAGCTCCGGGCCTGGTCGGATAATTCCTATCCAAAAGGGAACCGATTCTGATCCGTATCGAATCTAGCGTTGGTTTACGATCCAACGGGCCTTAAGCTCAATCGTATCGCGTTCCAGATCCGCAAGCTCATCCAGATGTGCTTGCATGCCACTCGACCAAGAATGGTCCAGAAATGGCTCCATGGTAGAAACCAACCAATCGACGCTTGGCTCTGCTCGTTCTGGTCAGTTTCATGGTTTTCGCGTCCGCAGTCGTCCTGCGCGTTGGTCTTGGTGCGACCCCTTACGACACCACCGACAGCGTGGGCCGCCCG
>JALOQW010000177.1 GCA_025459275.1 Pirellula sp. | reverse complement strand
ACGTGCGGATGCCCCATGAATCCATAATCAGTCCACGCATGGTCATCCGAGATGATCAAAACAATATTGGGTGGCTGGGCAGCCGTGGCAGACGAAGCCAGGCAAATGCAGAACAGGACCAGTAGAATCCGAAACACCACTTTGAAGTTCATTTTCTCAACGACTCCGATCATCGCGATAGGACGCTTGCCCAGCACATGGGTCCGAAATGGTGAGGTTACTCTTTCGGAGTCCCTTGATTCCAGACGGGAAGCAGCACATCAGAGCATTGTTTGCGAACCCCGTTGTCTGCGAGAACTTCATCTGTCGCATCCGCCAATTCCTGGCGGTTGAAGATTAGTCGTTCGGAATCATAGTCGGCAAACTGAATCTCCAGAAACTCATCCTGACAGTCGCGAAGGATCTCGACCAGATGGGCCAAGCTACGAATCTTAACGTCGTTGATGGCTCGGACTACGAGGAGTTGGATGGGCCTATAGCCTTTCGTGCTTCGATGCGAAAAGAGAGGAGCAGGAATGAAGACGATTTCTTCCAATTGTGGCGTAGAGGGTTTTGAAAGGGAGGACAACAGTGGAGATTGACGCATTGCCAGATAGAGCAACCAATCCTTGTCAGAAATCAAACTTTCTACGACCTGGGCTGTCGCCGCTTCGAAAACAAGTGGCCCAAAGATGAAGTACTTCGGATAGTCTCCCTCCATGTCTGGGACCAGCAACCGAACTTTGTTCGGCGTAGGGCATTGAAGCTCGATCTCTCGACCTTCGCGCCAGAGGGTCATCGGGACGGAACCATTCTCTGCAAGGAGCGGTACGTAGTACAAGAAGCTGAGAGTCAGATCGTTCACTTTGACGTTTCCTTGCCAATCCAGCGCATGCGGGCCGATCTTCGTGATCACGTCTCCCTGCACCAGGGGGCTTTCTTCCGTAAGTCCTCGAACACTTGAAATCATGACTCCCCCCATTCCCTTGGGAAGCTGAAGCTTGCTGCGTAACGCCGGGTTCTCGACAGGTTGGAATTGGTCCCAAAAGTTTGGTTTCCCGTCGCAGGTTCCATCCTCAATGTCTTTCAGAAATCCGATGACCTCGGTCGAATGAATGAGGTATCCGATGTTGTCCGCATGACGGATCCCGCTGAACGCGACGCCGACGACTTTTCCGTTGCTGATTGCAGGCCCGCCACTGTTTCCGGGATTGGTGGCGGCGTCAATTTGCGTGCGCAGCCCAAGTTGATTGGCATGGATCTCGGCGTACTCGATTCGTGACACGATCCCTTTCGTAATAGAGATTTGATTCCCGCCGATTGGAAACCCGTATACGCTTACGTCCGTGCGAAGGGGAGTCAATTCCGTATCGAGCGTTAAGGGACGAGTACCTCGGATCGACTCGGCGTTTTGCAACTTCAAGACCGCCAAGTCCAGTCCGTAGGATATCGCTTCGACGGATGCCTCGAGCTTTTCATCGGATTGATTTGGCGTAACATAGATCTGCGATGCATAGAAAACCACGTGGGCATTAGTCAGAATGCGGTCCGATTCAATCAAGAAGCCAGTCCCAGACGATTCCGTGGGCGAGGATTTGTTCCAAGGGCTGAAGGGATCGGGATAGCGATGGGTCGTTTGGATCTTCATCACAGCACGCTTGACGAAGTCCTCCTCCGCGTATGCGGTGAACCCAAATAGGAAGAGACACATAAACCAAATGGGCTTGCACTGCATGGTGGTTCATTCGTGATGAGTTGAGTTGCGGATCTGTTGTCAGCTTCCAGTTGCAACCTGCCCAAGATATCCATTGAGAATCTGGATCGCAATCAGCCGATCGCCATCCTTTCCATTTCGACGATATTAGGTCGACGAAGCCACATTTCAAATCTCAGGCAGCGATCGACTATACTGCTCTTTGAACCGTCCCTCCAAGGTATCCTCTACCAAGCATCAAGAGTACCCATGATTGACCGAAGGCATTTTCTGTATGGATGTTTGTCCCTTCCCTTAGTGACTTCGATAGCGCACCGCGGTTGGACGCAAGGATCGTCGGCATCCAAACCGTGGTACAGATCCTCGCTGGTCGGCATGGAGGTTGGTCCGACGGGGTCTCAGTTCGGCCACAGTGATCGCAGTGATCAGCGCTACTGCAAGGTCTTTAACGGAGCCGAAATCGTGGAGCGATGCGTCGCGGCCAAGAGTCAGTATCTTGTCATGTGGGTTCGAGATGGAGATTACGCGTACTACAACTCCAAGATTCTCCCCAAAGCACCCGGTCTAGGGGATCGCGATCCGTTGCGCGAAGCGGTCGATGAAGCTCGAAAACACCGTCTGCCTGTGATTGCGTATTGCGTCGTACAACAGGGTGGCCATTTTCTCAAGGAGCATCCGGAGTGGGAGATGCGTGGCCCCGATGGCAATCCGTTGGGACGATTCAGTTACAACTCGGGCTATCTTCAAGCCATGAAGGATCTGCTGAAGGAACAGATGGAGTATGGAATCGATGGCTTCCATATCGATATGTTGGATCAAGGTTTCGGCCCTCCCTACGGTTGTTGGAGCGATGGATCGAAAGCCGCATTCGAAAAGGAGGTTGGCCATCCGATGCCGGACATCAAGCATGGGCCCTCGTGGGATGCGGCCTGGGACGAGATCTTGGAATTCCGGTATCGAACCTCGCAACGCTTCGAGCGAGAACTTGCCGAGCATGTTCGATCGATCAACGCAAACATAACAGTCGATTTCAATTACCACGGTAACCCTCCGTTCTCTTGGGAAGTGGGCCAGCGTCCGGTGCAACATGCAGGGAATGGTGACTTCGTCACGGGAGAGACAGGCGTGTGGGGGTTCAGCGCATTGGGAGTGGGACTGAATGCCGAATTCTATCGGGCCAGCACACCTGGCTTGCCGTTTCAGGTCGCCATGCAGCGGGGAGTCCGCATGTATCACGACCAAACGACACGCCCTCTCGCAGATATGCGGTGGGAATTGCTGACCCTGCTGGCACACGGTGCGTTCGTGACCATGGTCGACAAGACCGCCTTCGATGGTTCTCTCGATCCGGTTGCCTATCAGCGATTCGGTGAGCTCTTTGGTGAAGCCTTACGCAAAGCCGAGCATTTCGGTCAATCACCGATCTACGATGCAGGCCTTTATTACAGCAGCCGCAGTCGCGATTGGATTGGGAAAGAGAATCCCGGCGAGTGGATGCAAAGTTTCATCGGTGCCCACAAGGCTCTACGATATGACCAACTCCAGTGCGGTGTTGTGTTGGACGAGAACGCAAGCGTGGAATCGATGGCGCAGTATCCAGTCGTGGTTCTCTGCAACGCGTGCATCTTATCCGGTCGTGAGATCGAGCTTCTCCAGCGATACGTCGAACGGGGAGGAAATCTGATCGTGACTGGCCACACAGGGCAATTCGATTCCCTGGGCAAGGCAAGCAGCACGTATGAACTCGAATCCCTCGTCGGAGCGCGTCCCGTGGGCCGATTGGATAGCATCGACAATTGGCTTCGTTTCCCCAAGGCTCCGAAGACCGCTGTGCCAGACGGGCTACTGCCGAGCGAGTTGCCGATGGATTGGCTGATGTTGGTCAAAGGGCCAGCGACCATTTACGAGCCGACGACAGCGACTCCGATTGGGGAATTATGGAAGCCGCATCGGACCACGCGACAGAGGGAAGGGAAAGAAGGGACCGAATGGCCGATGAGCGCCGATCAAGCGGTTGGGCCCGCCATGTTGTATCACCGACTCGGACAAGGGGCCGTAATCACCTTTGCTGGTTCGCCGGACTACGCGACCGCGAGCGAGCATTCCATTGTTGAAGCCAGGAAGCTATTGACATCGGCGATTCGATTTCTCAATCCCAAGCCACGTGTACAAGTGAAGGCACCGACGACGGTTCAAACGATCGTGACCGATGATGCTTCTTCTCGTAAGCTTCGCGTTCACTTCCTGGCCTACAATTCTCCGCCACAAACAACACCGCCGAAGGGTCGCCCTATGGTTCTGCCGGCCATGATCGAAGAGGCTCCAATCTATCGTGCGCAACTTCTCCTACTTGATCCGATCCGGTCGGCACAAGCTTCAAATCCAACGACGCGGGTGGACATCCAAGGCAAGCAAGTGGAGTTGCTCGTCGACGACATCCACGAAGTTGTATTGATCGATTACTGATCCCGAGGCTTGCGTTACCCCCCCACATATCGAAGCTCTTCAACAGGGCCGCTAAGGATTCCCTTTCGTCTTGATGGAGATTCGGCACAGGTACGAATCAGCAGTGATGAATAACGTGGAGCCATCTTCACCGAAACAACAGTTGCTCGTCCGTTCTCCAGTGAGGATTCGCCCTAGGAGCTTGCCCTGGCCGTTGAAGATGTAGATACCGCCAGGGCCCGAGGCCCAAACGTTCCCTTGTTGGTCGACCGAGAGACCGTCTGGCAGCCCTGGTTGCTTGCCTACCTGATCCGTAGCATCGTAAAAGAGTTTTCCGGTACCCAAAGTCCCATCGCTTTTGACAGGAAACGCCATCCAAATGGCGCGCTTCGGATCGCTCTGCGCAACGTACAATGTCTTCTCGTCGGGTGAGAAACCAATACCATTCGGTCGCTCCAGTTCCGTTGTTAGAAGTGTCACTGCATTCGTGCCCTTCGAGATACGGTAGACGCCACAGAAATCCATTTCACGTCGAGGATCATTTTCTCGCATCGGAAGACCGTAAGGAGGATCGGTAAAGTAGATGTCTCCGTTGGACTTCAATACTCCGTCATTTGGACTGTTGAAACGTTTTCCTTGGTAATGGTCCGCGAGGGTGCGTTTGCCGCCGCCGGGCGTTAAGACGCTGACCCGCCGATCACCATGCTCGCACATGACCAGATTGCCGTCCGAGTCTTTAAGTAGTCCGTTGGCGCCAGGTTCCAGACCATAGTAGGTCACTCCGGTGTAACCAGAGGGTTGCATGAACAACGAGATACCGTGGGCCTTTGTCCAACTGAAAATCGAATTCCTGGGAATGTCCGTGAATAGCAAATAGCCGGACGTCGTGTCACCCATCCAGAGCGGCCCTTCGGTCCAAGTAAATCCATCGGCCACGACTTCCAGCCGCGCGTCTGGCGACAATACCGAATCCAACTCCGGCTGCAAACGCTCGATCGAGCCTATCGTTCGAACCGGGCCTGCGTGTTGTGCGTTGGTCGAGCCAGTCATCATCAATAATGCGAGTGAACAAAGGAAGAATCGAAAAGACATAGTGCGAATGTCCTATGGGAAAGTGGCGTAACCTCAACATGGTCACAGTGTAACACAGATTACCGCGCCCGTTTCCGCCCTTAAGCCACTATATTGTTCTGCGTATGTTCCTTCGTATGGGATCCTCCCATACCGTTCTTTCCAAGAATTGGCAGTTTCCGAACCCGTGGATTGCGAGCGAAATCGATGAAAATTGAAGGTAAAGTGGCCATCGTCTCTGGGGCTAGCTCTGGACTTGGGCAAGCATGTGCACAGCGATTGATCGCGCGAGGTTGCCGAGTGGTCGGGCTGGATATCGCTGCTCCGAGATGGACCCCGACGACAGGCTCCCACGATTCGTTTACGAGTGTGGTGGCCAACGTGGTGGATGGTGAGTCAGTACAGGCCGCACATGATCGCGCCATCGATCGCTTTGGCCATATCGACATCGCGATTTGTTGTGCTGGCGTGCTTCATGGAGAGCGGTTGGTTGGTCGCGAAGGCCCCGCCAAACTGGATGCCTTCCGACGCGTTCTCGAAATCAACGTGATCGGTACATTCAACGTTATTCGCTTTTCAGCAGCGGCCATGATGCGGAATGAGCTAACGGAGGAGTCCTCCGAGCGTGGCGTAATCGTCATGACCTCATCGATCGCGGCCTTCGATGGACAAATCGGACAATCCGCCTATTCCGCTTCCAAAGGAGCAGTGGCTTCGATGACGTTGCCCATTGCGCGCGAGCTTGGGGCGTATGGGATTCGGGTGGTCAGTATCGCTCCGGGAGTTTTCGAGACTCCTATGATGCAAGGAGCGTCCGAGAAGGTTCGCCAGCCACTTCTTGAACAAACCGTCTTTCCAAAACGATTTGGCTTGCCCCATGAGTACGCCGAATTGATGGAACAAGTCATCGCGAATCCCATGCTCAACGGGACTACGATTCGTTTGGATGGCGCGCTCCACATGTAGTGGCGGGAACGGCTGCGAGGCTTAAGAAAGAAGGGGCATGCCCATGGGGCACACCCCTTCCGAGGAGAATGATCTTTTCGAAAACTCTAACTTGTGCGTTGACTAAGAGACCGTGTAAGCCGTCTCGGCGTGATCGCTTAAATCAAGGCCCATCTTTTCTGCGTCTTCAGTACATCGCAGGCCGATCGTGAAATCGATCAACTTGAGGAGGATGAAGGACACGACACCCGAGTAGATGATGGTGACCAGAACTGCGTAACCTTGAGCCCAGACTTGGTCAATGTTACCGGTGATGAAGAAGCCACCGCCTCCTGTTGCGGTGCCGTCGACCATTTTGGCCCCCACGCCGCTTCCTTCGAGAGCGAAGAGTCCTGTAGCCATCGCACCCCAAATACCTGCCATACCATGGACGCCAAAGACGTCGAGGGAATCATCATACTTCATGGCTGGCTTGACATAGGCAACGAAGATGTAACTGACGATGGTTGCACCCGCACCGATAACCAACGCCCCTTTGACGTCCACAAATCCGGCAGCAGGGGTGATGCCCACCAATCCTGCCACCACTCCCGTGATCATCCCGAGCGCGGTCGGTTTACCAGCGCGAATCATTTCAATTAGTGCCCAACACAAACCTGCCGTCGCGGCTGCTACTTGCGTGGTTACGAAGGCTTGAACGGCAAGCGGCCCGGCTCCGAAAGCACTTCCTCCGTTGAATCCGAACCAACCAAACCACAAAAGGCCCGCTCCCAAAACCGCAAAGGGGAGATTGTGTGGAGGGTTAATCTGTTTAGGAAATCCTCGCCGTGGCCCAATCACTAAACATGCGACGAGAGCAGCGATGCCTGCGTTGATGTGAACCACTGTTCCACCCGCGAAATCGAGTGCCTTTGTCGGAATCCCAGTTTGGGCATCGAATGCTCCCAATCCAAAAATAGTCGATTCGGGACCGTACCAGACCCAATGGCACACTGGGGAGTAAACCAACAAGCTCCAGAGTGCGATGAACAACGTGAATGCGATGAACTTCATTCGTTCCGCAAAAGCACCGATAATCAGCGCGGGGGTAATGATCGCAAACATCATCTGGAAGACCATAAACGTTTGCTGACTGATCCCAAGACTGACCCCCTCTACCGGCTTCCATGCATCACCTGTAGTAACCCCGTTCAGCAAGAAGTGGGTCATCGGGTTTCCCGTGAATCCCGCGGTGCCTTGATCGTCACCGGAGAACGCCATGCTGAAGCCGACCAAGACCCAAAGCACCGTTACGACTCCCATGCACATAAAACACTGCATGAGAATGCTAAGCACATTTTTCCGGCCTACCAAACCTCCGTAGAAAAAGGCCAAGCCCGGCGTCATCAGCAGAACCAACGCGGTACACGTCAACAGCCAAGCCTGATCACCCGTATTGAGCGTCGATACCGCTGTGGCTGCGGCTTCCGGTGCACTCGCTGCCACAGCAGCTGGCGCCTCCGCTGCAGTTTCCGAATCTTGCGCGTGCACGACGCTGGGAGCGCACGCCAGGACCATCAAACCAAATAACAACCATCGCATCATGTCATCCACCGCCTTTTACGTCTCTCTCCGAAGACCAATTGATCACGGACGCGTGCTGAGAGATTACGCACTCCGACCGCCTAGTGCACCTGCTAGCAAAAAACAGGCCATTGATGGGTGGCTCTTCCCTCCTTGCTAACCATGTCTAGCGAAAATCCACAAAAAACTTTCACAAAGAATTCTACTTATGCTGGACATTGAGTTGCGCAGGACACGACTGCTTACGGCGATTGCAATCGGACGTAAACCGCGTAAAAAATGCGCACGAAACCGTTACGGAGGGGGAATCGGGCGTTATCAGGGCTCTAAAGAGAGCGAGGCGGACTTAAGCCAGGTAATCGGGTGCTTGCTTGGAATGGCTTGGTTTTTGAGCTGTCTTGCACGTCGGGTACTACAAGATTGGGCTGGGTGTGGTTGAAACGGTCGCTGGAATGGGAGTACAACTCAACGCATGAAACATGAACAAGAAAACCTGGATGTGATTGCTGTGGGGGCCCATCCGGACGACATCGAGATCGCGTGCGGCGGAACTCTGGCGGCACTGGTACGACAAGGTTACCGCGTTGGTATCATCGACCTGACGGATGGTGAGCCCACCCCTCTTTGCCCATCTCCGGATGTGCGACGGGCGGAAGCTCAAGGTGCCGCCAAAGTCTTGGGGGTTCATGTTCGAAAGATTCTGG
>JALOQW010000012.1 GCA_025459275.1 Pirellula sp. | reverse complement strand
ACCATGACTCGCGCTGTCAAAGGGTTCTCTCTGGAGGTCAGCCATTTGGCCAGTTCCAAACGTCCCGACGCGTTGTTCGGAAGCTTGCTAGGCCCGTGATCGAGTACTTGCAGAAATCCGCGCGGAACCTCTTGGGCTGGTGAATCGATTTCGCCTCGCACCAGGATTCGCGCGGTGCGCGGTGACTCGCGATCCTGAACTCCCATGCAGAAGGAGATCGGACGCCCTGAGTTATCAAAGCTCGTGATCCGAGCGTTGAGCTGTGCCACCACCTGATCTAACAAGGCTGCATTGAGGAGCGGATTATTCCCGGGAGTTCCATTGCCAGTGCGTTGTGCTCGCCTAGCCTCCATCAACTCCTGTTCCTTCGTCTCCAGCTCCTTCTTGAGTGCTTTCAGTTCATCACTCGAGATTCGTTCTTGGTTTGAGAAACGGTCTTGAATAGGAAGTGTGATGAGATTCGATGGCTGACGATTGCGAAGGGATCGCGAGCCACCGTAGAACGTCTCAGTGCTCTGAAAGATTCCCGCGATGGCGTAGTAATCCGATTGCGGAATGGGGTCGAATTTGTGGTCATGGCACCGCGCACAACCGACTGAGATCCCCAATACGGTTCGGGAAAGCGTATCGATCTGCTCATCGACGAGGTCCGCTTGAAATTGTCGCGGATTGCGTTCGGTGAGCGACTTAGGACCGACGGCCAAGAAGCCGGTCGCGATCAAGTGTTCGTTCCAGGCCTGGTCATCCGCAGCGGGCATCAAATCCCCTGCAACTTGCTCCATGACAAAGCGGTCGTAAGGTTTGTCTTGATTGAATGAACGAATGACATAGTCTCGATAACGCCATGCGTGCGGGAATGTGACATCCGATTCCTTGCCGCTGCTTTCAGCGTATCGAGCCACGTCCAACCAGTGCCTCCCCCATCGCTCTCCGAAATGAGGCGATGCGAGGAGCTCTTCAACCAGGTCGGAAACGGCTCCGTCCATATCCTTCTTGCTCTTGGTCAAGAACGACTGTCGCTGTTTGGGGGTCGGAGGGAGGCCGACGATATCGAAGGCGATGCGACGCACCAGTATCTCTGGGTCACAGTCCGGTGTCGGTTCGACTCCTTGATCGCTCCAGCAGCTGGCGATGTAACGATCGATCGCCGAGATCGCCCAATCAGCGTACTTGCCTGGATCGGGAGAGCGTCTCTCCGGCGCTCGAAAGGACCAAAAGGATTTGGATTGCTCGATATCTTCAGGGCTAACGCGAGAGTGAACCACAACTCCGACCTGGACGCGCGGGTCAGGAGCACCCATCTCGATCCAGGTCTTAAAGTCGTCAATCACGTCTTTCGGAAGCTTTCCGCCTGGTGGCATGCGATAACCGTCATAGTTGATGGCTTGCCACAGAATGCTCTCATCCAAATTGCCTGGGACGATGGCTGGTCCCGATTCCCCTCCCGTCAATAACGCATCGCGATTATCGACGGCGAGTCCACCCCGAACACTTTGACCATCGACGGAATGACATCGATAGCAGTGTTCGATCAGAGCGGGTCGGATCTTCGATTCGAAGAACTGAAGTTGTTCCGGGGTCAGTTGCGGCGGATCTTCCTCGCCGCGAACTGACCCCGTACCCGCTAAGAATGCCACGCACAATGTGCCGCGGAGCAACCACGTTGAATCGAAGGAGAGCATGGTTCGAGTCTTTTCGATGAGAAGGGAACAGTACGAAAGGGCGACTTAGTCTTTGTCTTTCTTGTCGGGATCTTCATCCCCTCGAGGAGGACGTTTCGGCGTGACACCCTCGCCACCGCCGCTTGGCCGATCTCGACGATCGCCGGGTCCTCTGCCTTGCCCGCGTGCCATCGCCTTCTCGATTTCCGATTTGTCGATGCTGCCATCCCCGTTTTCGTCCATCATGCCGACTCTTGCACGCATCGGTTCTGGGATCTCATCTCCAGTCAACTTGCCGTCCCCATCCTTGTCCCGGTTTTGAAACATTCGGAGCATGGCACCGGGCCCGCCACCAGCGGGGCCACCTGGACCGGGGCCACCCGGACCTGCGAGATTCATCCAAGGACCGGGCTCAGGCCGCATTTCTTCCTCGCTGAGCATTCCATCGCCGTTTTTATCCAGCTTGAGCAGCGACTTGGATGCGTTCTCGATTTCGCTGGCTGACAATTGGCCGTTTTCATCCAGATCGAGAGCCTTCATGATGGGGAAATTTTTGGCCATCATGGCCAAACCTCGGCCCATCATTTCGGGGGCCAACATCTCGCGGCCTGGTCCTTCGCCACCGCGCTGGTTGCGAAGCCGCTGACCAGCACCGGGTCGATTCGGCCGGTCATTCTTGTCGGACGGATCTTGAGCCACCGCTACAGACGGCCCCATCGTTAGGACCCCAACCAACATGATGTGTTGCCATTTCATGGCGTTTCCCCTTTGCAAATTCGGATCTTTGGAGGCGGTTTCGGATCGTAACATGAACGTACCGCTAAAATGGGTACCGACGTGACCAGGGCGAATCCACCGACGTTTTAAGTTATTTTTTTGCTGCGAAACTCGGCACCACTTTTTCGGATTAATTCCTGTATGTCGGAATCGAAAGCCAGCCAACCCGAATCGATCGATCCTCGTGCCTTTCTCACCGACGGTGGGGCGGAGATACTCGGTCGCTGCTTGGAAGCCTTCCGACCTCGATTGGAAAAAATCGTTGCGTTTCGACTCGACCCCAGCCTACGGCAGCGACTCGACCCCTCGGACGTGGTTCAGGAATCGTATTTTGAGATTGCTCGTCGGATTGGTGAGTATGCGGAAGCAGGGGCAGTGCCGCTCTTTATTTGGATGCGACAACGGGTTCTCCAAACGATGATCGATATGCAGCGGTCCCATTCTCGCGAGAAGCGAAGTGTCTATCGGGAGTCCCGACTACCTCAACCTCAGTTCCATCAGTCGACCAGCCTATCGATGGCCCGCATCTTGATGGACGATTTACCGTCCCCTAGCCAGGCTGCGATGTTGGCTGAAGAGCAAGAGCAGTTGCAACTGGCTCTTGAGAGCATGCACGAAATCGATCGCGAAGTCCTGGCGATGCGCCATTTTGAGCAGTTGTCCAACAGCGAAGTCGCCGAAGTACTCCATATCAGCCCGACGGCAGCCAGTAATCGATACGTTCGAGCCGCCGCACGTCTGTCGGAGATCCTCAAACTCCTCCCCAGTCAGAGGGGGGGCGCATGATGGACGAGGAGCGGCATCCCGTCGATCTTCTCGCGGAAGAATTCGCAGAGCGACTTCGGCAAGGCGAGCGTCCGAGCATTGAGGAGTACACGCAGCGCTATCCGGAGCATGCCGATCTCATTCGAGCCGTCTTTCCATCCGTCGCCGCCGTCGAGCGCGTGGCACAACAGGAATCGGATTCGGTTCCTTCGCTGCCGAACTCATACTCCACAGCGCATGCTTCGTTCGGCGATTTCGACGTCGTTCGCCGCATCGGTTCCGGGGGAATGGGAGTAGTGTACGAAGCCGTCCAACGGTCACTTCAGCGACGTGTCGCCCTGAAGGTGATGAACGACTCGACCTCCGTGAAGGCCAAGCATCGCCTGCGTTTTCGACGCGAAGCCGAAGCTGCTGCGGGATTGCACCATACCAATATCGTCCCCATTTTCGGCATCGGCGAAGAGCATGGCCTTCAATATTATGCGATGCAGCTGATCAACGGTGCGACTCTACAAGAGATCATCGAATGCCTGAGGTCTCAATACATATTTAAACAATCCGTTGCACCGAAGCTCAGCTCGGTGGCCTCTGAAGCAGCGCATCGACTGTTGCAGTGCGCGGAGAGTGATGCGAGCTTGCACTTTCCATCGGATCGTACCGGTTCATTCTCATCACACGTGGCCGAAGGCACCTTGCGGCAAGCATCGACGGCAACCCAGTCTCCCGACGAAGCCGCCGATTTTTCGAAAGAGGATGCAATCGAGGAGGGTCCCATGGACTCTTCCAATGGGATCGATGAATCGGCAATCCCCGATTTCACACCTCCCCGCGTTTACTACCAGAATGTCGCGCGAATTGTTGCAAGCTCGGCCAACGCGTTGGCGTACGCCCACCATGCCGGTGTCTTGCATCGCGATATTAAGCCAGCGAACCTTTTGCTCGATCGCGAAGGAATCATCTGGATTACCGATTTTGGGTTGGCTCGAAGGCAGGATATCGAGGGTCAAACGCAAACCGGCGAATTGCTCGGGACACTCCGCTACATGGCACCCGAGCAGATACGTGGGGATGGCGATCACCGCATGGATATTTTCAGTCTGGGTTTAACGTTGTTTGAGCTATTGACTCTGAAGGTCGGCTTGGAGTCTCCCAAATCGCGTCTGATCGATCCGATGGGTCACTCGCGAGTTCGCTTCTCGCAAACGATGAAGAGACACATCCCGCGAGATCTACAAACCATCGTACTCAAGGCATGCTCGCTGGCCCCCGCCGATCGCTACCAGCGCGCCTCCGATATGGAGGAGGACCTGCGACGCTACTTGGAGGATCGACCGATCTTGGCGCGGCGGGCTGGCCCTATCGAGCAATTGGGACGATGGGCGCGCAGGAATCCTACGGTGGCGACGCTCGCAACTCTCTCTTTCGGACTCTTGTTGACTCTGGCAGGTCTGCTGGCGGTTTGGAATCGGCAGCAGCAGGAAACATTGTCGCAACTTAAGACGGAGTACGATCGGGCCGAGTCGAACTTGCTGCAAAAAACCGAGGCTCTTCAGCGAGCCGAGATCGAGCAAACGCGGGCTGAAAAGAACATGCGAATGGCCCTGGAAGCCTTCGATGAAATCATGAAGAATATCGCGGCCCGAGGTGGACTGACCAGCAGTCTCGAGATTCTCGAAGAAGAGTCTCCCGAGTTTGCGGATGCGAGTCTCACACAAGCCGATGTGGAATTGCTGCAGTCACTGTCAGCCTTCTTTGATCGATTTGCTCAGGAGAACGCGACGGATCTGCGATTGGAATCGGCCATCGCGCGCCGACGGGTCGGTGAGATCCAACATCGCATCGGGAAACTCGATGATGCGACAAAGTCCTTGAATCAATCGATCGAGGAATTCGCGACGATGCGCCAAGCCATCCCGACAGAATCGCAAGTTTTGCTGGAAGAGATTGCTGCTCGCCAGGAACTGATCACACTCCTTGGCAAAAAAGGGCAGATGCCGCGTGCAAACGCACTCTTTATGGAAACCCGCCGTTTGATGGAGTCGCAATCGGCATTCCTTGAGTCCACCGAAGGACAGTTTGCCGTAGCACAACTCCTCGGAAGCATGGTTAACGTCGGCGCCCGTTTTTCTCCCGAACGCAGACGACGGCCTCCATTGGCTTGGCTGAATCGAACTCCACCTGCGTCGTCCCTCCCTCCAGCGCAACAAGCGAGATGGAAGCGGGAATTCGAACTCAACGCGGAATCGGCATCGATCCTAGAACGGCTTGTCGATCAATTTCCCTCCAATCATGTCTTTCAAGTCGCACTGGCCCGAGCGTACAAGGATCGTGTGCGCATTCTCATGGCTCTGGGGGAACCGCGAACTGCTGAAGAGTCGTTGGCAAGCGCCGCCAGCCTCATGGAATCGCTGTTGCTGAAGCATCCTGAATCGGCAGCATACCGTTATGAACTGGCGGACATTCTGAGCGTCAATATCACCTCGCGTTCTGTGGACAGCGAACGATGTCAGCGAAGTTTGGAATTGTGCGATCAGTTGCTGAAAGAACATCCTGGTACACCGGAGTATCTTGCGCTGAAATCCACAGTGCTCGTGCGACTTGCGTTGCTAGGAAACCCGTCAGAAAATCGTGGCGATGCCCCACTTCGAAGAATGAACGAGGCCATTGAAATCCAAACCGGCTTGGCAGAACGGTATCCGGAGGTGGCCCTCTACCAGATCGCTCTGATGCAATATCATTTTCAACAGTCCGAGATGTACTTCGCGCTCAAGCGCCCGGAGAAGGCCCGCGATTCCTTGGCAAACGCGGCAGCGGTCGCAGAGAAAATGCAGAAAATGGGAGTCGCTCAGCCGTTGATCAAAACCCTTATGGAACGTATTCGAGAACGCAGGGCGAACCTGGAGGAAAGAAGTAACGGATGAATTGGAATTTGTGGTCGCGTCGCATTCACTATTGGCTCACTCCGTTCTTGGCCATCCCTGTGCTGATCATCTTGGTGAGTGGCATCTTGCTGCAAGTCAAAAAGCAATCTGCCTGGGTTCAGCCCCCCGAGCAACGAGGCAAAGGAAGTATCCCCACGATTGGATTCGATACGATGCTTCAATCCATCCGGCAGCGCGAGGATCTCGCCATCACCGGTTGGGATGATGTGCACCGCATCGATATCCGGCCTTCGAAGGGGATGGCTAAAGTCACGCTGAAATCCGGCTGGGAAGTCCAAGTCGACCTGGAAGATGGATCGATCCTTCAGACAGCTATTCGTCGCTCGGACTGGATCGAATCGATCCATGACGGATCGTTTTTTGGGGGGGATGCAACCAAGCTTGGAATCTTTTTGCCATCAGCCATTGGTTTAACGGTATTGTGGATCACGGGCCTCTGGATGTTCTGGCTACCAATCTCCGTCAAACGAAAACGCAAAGCGCGTGCTGCAGCGGCCACCACCACGAGCGCTCTCGTGGTTTGGCTGCTCATGGGACATTCGATCGGTCATGGAGAAGAATGGGAACGACCGAACATTGTTCTGATCCTGGCCGACGACTTGGGTTGGGGTGAGTTGGGTTGCTATGGTCAAGAGAAGCTGCAAACTCCAAACATCGATCGGCTGGCAAGGGAAGGGATGCGATTCACGCAACACTACAGTGGCGCTCCAGTATGCGCTCCTTCTCGCTGCGTCCTGATGACTGGAAAACATCTAGGCCACGCCGAGATCCGCGGCAACCTTCAAGCATCTCGCCGCTTTCCTGAGTTCACCGAAGGCCAATACCCCCTTTCCGAAAACGCGGTCACTTTCGTATCTCGTTTGAAAGAAGCTGGCTATGCGACGGGAGCTTTCGGTAAGTGGGGGCTCGGTCCGGTCGGAAGTACCGGCGATCCAAATACGAAAGGGTTCGATGAGTTCTTTGGTTACAACTGCCAGGCGGTCGCTCATAGCTATTATCCAAGCCACCTTTGGCGCAATCGTGACCGTGTTCTTCTCAATGCTCAGCCCATATCCGGACACCCTAAGGGCGCTACAGGCAACGAACCGGCCGAACAATGGCGGGGTGAGGCATATGCACCCTATCGAATGATCGAAGAAGCCGAAGCATTCGTCGAACGCCATGCCGAACAACCGTTCTTTCTCTATTTGCCATTCATCGAACCTCATGTGGCTATGCACCCTCCGCAAGAATCCATCGATCGGTTTCCCGAGTCGTGGGACACACAACCGTATCGTGGCGGGAACGGATACACTCCCCATCCCCGACCTCGGGCAGCTTATGCAGCGATGATTCACGACCTGGATTCCTACGTGGGTCGGATCCTTGACGCTCTCCAGCGCCACAAACTCTCCGAACGAACGTTGGTCATCTTTACCAGCGACAACGGGGCCACACATCCTTCGCCAAAAGAGAAAGACTTTCACGTCGGCGGCGTCGATGCCACGTTCTTTCGCAGTACAGCGAACCTTCGAGGTTTCAAGGGAAGTGTTTACGAAGGGGGGATTCGTGTCCCGATGATTGCGCGTTTACCAGGCCGGATCCCAGCTGGAGTCGTCAACGATACTCCCAGCTATTTTGCCGACTGGTTTCCGACGCTGTGCGAGTTCGCGAATATCGAAGTCCCAACGAGTATGGATGGCGTCAGTCTCCGATCGGTGTTATTGGGTGAGAGAACGCACCTTGAAGAGCGTCCTCCGATGGTTTGGGTCTTTCCCGAGTATGGTGGACAAGTCGCCGTGCGCTGGGGCTCGAACAAATTGGTGCGCCGAAGTTTAACTGCCAAGCAGCCTGGCCCCTGGGAGCTCTACGATCTGGCCTCCGATCCTGGAGAAACCGTGAACCTGGCCGAGAAGAAGCCGGAAGAAGTGGCTCTTGGTCGTGCGATCCTGCTCCAACAGATGGAGGACAATCCCGTTTTCCCAGTCAAAGTAGAGTAGCTTGCCAACGAGACAGTCTGGGTAAAATGGTGCGGCGGTTCGTCAACAGCCTGCTCCTGTTGTACACTTTCCAATATTGGATGTTTCGTCCCGCCGTTTGTGAGGATCTCTGAAATGAGAGACCGTCGTTGGTTCGTCCTTTCTTGTGCCATTCTTTTCAGTCTGTTTGCAACGCCACCACTCCAAGCCCAAGCGCCAAAAGCCCAGGCTTCAAAAACCCAAGCCCCGGGGGGCCAAGAACGATGGTCGGTGGAGCAAGCGGCAGAGTGGCAGGCAAAGCATGGCTGGCTGGTTGGCGCCAACTATCTTCCGTCTTACGCCATCAACCAACTGGAGATGTGGCAGATTGGCACCTACGATCCCGAACGAATCGATCTAGAGATGTCGTGGGCTGCGAGCCTCGGTTTCAATTCCATGCGAGTCTTCCTGCATGATCTGCTTTGGACTGGCGAAGGCAAGGATCTAACGGACCGAATGGACCAGTTCCTCGCTATCTGTGACAAACACAAGATCGGTGTGGTCTTCGTACCTTTCGATTCCGTCTGGGATCCTCAACCGAAAGGGGGAAAACAACGCGATCCCAAGCCCGGCGTGCACAACAGTGGTTGGGTGCAATCCCCCGGAGCGGCGATCCTCGGAGACCCCGCAAAGCACGTCTTAATGAAACCGTACCTTCAAGGGATCCTGAAACGATTCAAGGACGATCCGAGGATCCAAGCCTGGGACCTCGTCAACGAGTTAGATAACGACAATGCCAATTCGTACGGAAGAAACGGTTCAAAGACGGAGCTTCCCAACAAGGCAGAGATGGGAACCCTGTTTGCCAAACGCTGCTTTGAATGGGCCCGAGAAGTGGCACCATCACAACCACTGACCTGTGGTGTTTGGATCGGTCTCTGGGAGGACGAAGCCAAACTCAGTCCGATGGAGAAGCTGTGCCTAGAGCAATCCGATATCATCAGTTTCCACAACTACGGCGATGGGGACAGTCTCAAGCGGGCCATCACTTCACTCCGTCGCTACCAACGGCCCATCATCTGCACCGAGTACATGGCACGAGGTAACAACAGCTTCTTCGATCCCAATCTCCGCATCCTCAAAGAAGAAAACGTCGGAGCTCACAATTGGGGATTCGTCGATGGCAAAAGCCAGACCATTTACCCTTGGGACAGCTGGCAAAAGCCTTATGACAAGGAACCGGATCTATGGTTCCATGACATCTTTCGTCGCGATGGTACTCCCTACAAGCCGAGCGAAGTGGAATTCATTCGCGGTGTGACTGGGGTACTCCAGCAAGGGGCAACCAAACAGCCCAACACGAAACGTTAGGCCTGCAGAAAAGCGCGGACACAAAATGCAAGAAGCGAACCAATCAAGGTTCGCCTCAAGCACAGAGAATGGATACTGTTGACGTCGACTCCTAGCGATTGACAGCCAGACCGAAGGTCACACCTGGCATGACCAGCTGCTGGTTGTTGTCGTCCGGGTTGTTGTTGGAGACCGGGGTGGCTCCTCGCCAAATCCCTTGTCCGAAGTAGATCAGCTGAAAACCTGCTCGGAGGTCGAGGTACTTAAAGGCTCGGTAGGATCCTTCAGCTCGCAGATCAAACCCAACAGGAGTCGCATTGTTCTTGCGAGTGACCGTTGTCGTTCCCGTGAAGTCACCATCGAAGGTTGGCTGATCCCCAATCGCAGGTGGGTCATCATAAGTCGCCGTTTGCACGATACGCGTGTAGTCCTGGCTCTGGAAGGTGTGTCCAGCAAAAGCCTTGAACTCTGTTGACATCGTCCACTTGTTCCAATACTTGAAGTAACGGAAGCCGAGTTGACCGAGCAACATGTCGTTCCGCGACCACACTAAGTGATTCACATACGTTTCACCCACTCCAATCGTGGCCGTCGGATCGGCTGGATCTGGAATAGGAAAAGTCACGTAACTGTCATTCCGAGCCAAATCCTCGAACATGCTGTAACGCAATCCGATCATCCACTCAGTCATCCCCCCATAGCGGTAGGGTTCGAAACGCCATGTCTTGTTCGCTTCAAAGTTGTTGTAGTCGCCGACGTTGACACTGTCGAGAATGGCAAAAGTTCGTTGTCGCGTGATCGGATCGTTGCCAAAGTCGACGGGAAGGAACGGGTCCGTGATGTCACCATCATCGTCATCGGTTATCCCGTTGAGACGCAATTGGGTATAGCCGTTGTAAACGTTGGGGCCGGTAATCTGCTGAGTCGAGAAATACCAGCCGCTGTCTTGGTCGTTCATCCAACCAAAATCCCAACGGTTACCCCAAGTGCCGTCCAACACATAGCTGCGATCCAGGTTTTCAGGCCTCGATACGCCAGTATAGATACGGTCATAGGTGAGGAAGAGTCCATGCGGAGCTCGCTGCCGCGCGGTCATATCCTCGACGTCTTGCAAGTAGATGGGAGCAAAAAGCTGCCAATCCGGATCAAATCGCACGGGTTCCGAAAACGGATGATATCCGGTATCGGCAAAACCCAATTGACCAGCCATCGCGGCTGCACCCAGTACAAACAGACGTATCGTTCGCTGCAAAATGGACATAGTCAATCTCACCGTTCCTCAAAGGTCACGCGCTACCCAGCTACGGAAAGGCTGAGCGCATTCGATCGGTTTGTGCTGCTAGTATCGGAACTGTCGCTCGGTGAAATTGAGTCGGTTTAGGTAAAGCGTATCGAAAAGTCCGAAGCCAACGACGGCATGTTCTTGCTAGCATTTCAAGTCGAAGGATCGATAGCGAAAGTTTGTGGCTACTGCTTGCGTAGCCACCATCACCACCGTAGCCACCGTCACCAGACGGTGGAGAGCGTCCAACCACGGCCTCCGCGGCCGTGGCTACGATGCCTCCGCGGCCGTGGCCACCAAACAGCCACCTATGGATGCCATAGGCTAGGGAGCGGTGAAACAGAACAAATGCTTCTCACCTCGAACAAAAAGCTGCGTGCCAACCAATGCCGGTGTAGCATCGACCCCTTCGCCCACTTCGTTGGTCGCCAACACCTTGAGTGTCGGAGAATCCTCGATGACCGTGATGGCTCCTCCACGATCGGTCAGGTAGATCTTGCCAGCGGCAGCAACGGGAGACGCATAGGTTCGGCTGACTCCAGGGACACGACTGGCGGAAAAGAGCGTCTTTCCGGACTTGGCATCGATACAAGTCAGAAGCCCCGTCTTTTCCTTGTAGTAATACAGTCTACCGTTGGTGAGCAAGGGACTGGCCACATCCGGAGTATCCTTGGATTGGGTCCACAGCACACTCTTGGTCCCCTTCAGATCGCCTCGTCCGTTGAGGTCGAAGGCCCCGATGAAGGCTCCGCGAAATCCACTAGCCACATAAACGATACCGTCCATCGCAACCGCCGAGGCGCATGGTCGTTGGGTTTGGCCTCCGCATTGCCACAGCTCTTTGCCGGTCTTCAGATCGTAGGCTCGAGCAGCCGTTTGTCCATTCATGACAATCTGCTTGTTTCCCGAGCCATCCGCGACAATCAGCGGCGTAGCCCAGCAAGTCGGTTCGTCGCGAGAAACCTCCCATACCGTTTCGCCGGTCTTCTTATCGAGGGCATACAGCATCGACTTCCCTTCGTGATCCCACGGGACAATGATCAAGTTGTCCGCCAGGGTTGGGGAACTCCCCTCGCCAAATCCATTCCGAACACGCATGTCACCAAAATCTCGATTCCAGACCGCTTTGCCATCCATGGTGTAGCAAAACAGGCCTCGCGAACCAAAGTGCGCGTAGATGTGCTCGCCGTCGGTGCACGGAGAGGCGGACGCAAAGCCATTGGTCTCGTGGGTCCCTTCGTGCGGGGTCGCCACCACCGCGCTTTGCGACCACTGCACCTTGCCCGTCCCCCGATCGATGCTGAAAACTCGGAAATCGTACTCGTTGGTTTTTCCAGTGGGGACGGCCGAAGTGACGATCACCTGTTCATTCCATACGACTGGCGAACCACTTCCAAGTCCCGGGATCTCGGTTTTCCAGGCCATGTTTTTTTCGGGCCCGAACTCAACGGGAGGTGAAGCTTCCGGCGCAACTCCGTTCCCAGTGGGGCCTCTCCAGTGCGCCCACTGGTCCGCCTGTGCCCAATTGCCCGCGATTCCCAAGGCGACGATCGCCATCCACAGATTCCATCGGCCACAACACATATTGAATTCCCACAGCCAAGAGTCACGGATCGAAAATTTCAGCGGGAGAGAGTCCCCGTCGACAACCTCGTATTGTAACGCCATTGACAGTGCAGAGTTTCGGTCCCCGATTGCAAGCGGCATTTTGCTGGTTCTTGGATGGCTGCTAGAATGCCCAGCAGAAACCCTGTCTTAACCCAAGAACCCACTATGGAAATCCAGCGTAATCCCACCCGATCGGTCCGCATCGGCACCATTTCGATCGGGTCCGGTCATCCGATTGCCGTCCAGAGCATGACCGCAACCCACACCACCGATGTGCCAGCCACGGTCGAACTGGTCAACGACCTGCATCGCGCTGGAGCGGATGTGGTGAGAATCGCGGTCGACAGTGAAAAGGACGCCGCCGCGCTGGCTGAGATCCGGCTTCAGACCGAAGCCAATCTGTCGGTCGACCTTCAAGAGAACTATCGTCTGGTGGTCAAAGTCGCTCCGCATGTCAACAAAGTCCGTTATAACCCAGGGCACTTGTACCATCACGAAAAGACGAAACCCTGGCAAGACAAGGTCAAGTTCATCGTCGAGGCAGCTGCCGAGAACGATTGTGCCATCCGGGTCGGAGTGAATTGTGGCAGCGTGGACCCTGCGATCAAAGAAAAGTTCGATCCGCACGATTCGATCGGCCCCATGCTGGCTTCGGCCACGGAGCATTGCGAACTCTTGGATTCAATCGGATTCACTCGCTACGTCGTCTCGCTCAAGGATAGCGATCCTTCGAAAGTCGTCGAAGTCAACCGTCGATTTGCCGAGCTTCGCCCCGATGTACCTCTCCACTTGGGGGTGACCGAAGCCGGCCTCCCTCCGGACGGCATTATCAAGACGCGCATCGCTTTCGAACAACTCATCGGTCGAGGCATCGGTGACACCATCCGCGTCTCGCTGACCGTTCCCAATTCCAAAAAATCGATGGAGATCGAAGTCGGACGCCAAATCATCGACGACATCTACCAAGGACGATTGAGATCGGTCGTCGCCCTCGATCCCTCCAAGCTCAATATCATTTCATGTCCCAGCTGCTCACGCGTGGAAAATGAGGCCTTCGTCGAATTGGCACAGCAAGTCAAAGAAATGACCCAATATGCCAAGGACTATGCAATCACCATCGCAGTCATGGGATGCCGAGTGAATGGTCCCGGCGAAACGGACGACGCAGATCTGGGCCTTTGGTGTGGACCTGCCAAAGTCAATCTCAAACGACGGAGCGAAACGATCGGAGCTTTCGGTTACGATGAGATTCTTCCACGATTGCGGACAGAGCTCGACGCGCTGATCGAACAGCGGTGTGCCCAGGGAGCTTCGTGAACCATTACCAACCGACCGAAAGCCCGCCAACCGAAAGTTGAGCTGCGATGGACTCCGATCGCAAAGCGCTGATTGAGGCACCGACATGGATCGTGAAGGTCGGCTCACGCTCGCTGACGGATGCCCGCGGTCAATTGGATGCGGACCAGATCGCGAACCTGGCCACGCAGTTAGTGGCCTTGCAAAGTCTGGGTAAAGAAATCGTTCTGGTATCAAGCGGTGCCGTCGCCAGCGGCATGGGGCGCCTCGGACTGACATCGCGACCTACGGATCTAGCGACCCTCCAGGCTGTCGCAGCAATTGGGCAGACCCACTTGATTCACGTCTACGAAGAAACGCTTCAACGTCATGGATCGAGAGCCGCTCAAATTCTGTTGACGGCCGCCGAACTCGACGATCGCGTTGCCTACCTGAACGTACGGAACACCCTTTTGCGGTTGTTCGAATTGGGGGCGATCCCCATCATCAACGAGAACGATACGGTCGCCGTGGACGAACTGAAGACTACCTTCGGCGATAACGACCGCTTGGCCGGCATGGTAGCGGGTTTGTTTCATGCGTCGGCTCTGGTGATCCTCAGCGATGTTCATGGTCTGTATGATCGGGATCCTCGTGACCCAGGTGCGATGGTCCTCTCAACCGTCGCGAAAATCGATGAATCGATCGACGAGTTGGTCCGCGATCGCAACACAGGGATCAGTAAGGGTGGTATGGCCAGCAAGTTGGCGACCGCTCGCTTTGTAACCAGCAGTGGACAGCCGGCCGCCATTGCATGGGGACGTGAGCCCGATGTGCTTGTTCGGCTTGCCCATGGGGAGAGCTTGGGAACGTTGTTCCTTCCTCAATCGCGAGGGCTAGCCTCGCGCAAACGCTGGATCGGATTCACCGCCCAGCCGTCGGGGGTTGTGATCGTTGATCAAGGGGCCGTTCACGCGATGAAGGCAGAGGGGCGAAGCCTGTTGGCGATCGGGGTCTCGGAAGTGCAAGGTGACTTCGGCAAAGGAGACATTGTCTCGGTGCGCACTCAAGATTCGATCGAAGTTGCCCGAGGGCTATCGAACTACAGCGCAGAGCAAATACGAAAGATCCGAGGCTGCCGTTCCGATCGAATCGAACAGATCCTCGGCCAATGTCCATACGACGAAATCATCCACCGGGACAACTTGGCGATCATTTGACCGCGCTCATCATGCAAACCTCCGTCCGCGCATCGACGATATACCCGTGGCAAGAACGCGAAACACGGCTGCTGGCTTCGTTCGCGATGCACTCCATCGACTCTCTCGGACGTGATCAACAAGAACCTCAGCATTGGTATCGGAGTCCCTATCAAAGGGACCGTGACCGCATCCTGCATAGCGCCGCGTTTCGACGACTGAGTGGCAAGATGCAAGTTTTCACAGGCGAGATGGGAGACTATCACCGAACGCGCTTGACTCACACTCAGGAGGTGGCATCGTTGGCCCGAACGATCGGCCGCACACTCGGGCTCAATGAAGACTTGATCGAGGCCCTAGCTCTCCTCCACGATATCGGTCATCCTCCCTATGGACATTGCGGCGAAGACGCCTTGGATGCCTGCCTCAAAGAGTGCGGCGGTTTCTCGCACAATCGCTTCGCGTTGGAACTGGTGACGCGGATTGAGCAGCGTTACACAGACTATCCAGGTTTGAACCTGACACGCGAAGTACTCTCGGGCCAGCATTACCGCAGCCACAAAGAGGACGCGGGGGCTCCAATGCTGGAGATTCAAGTCGTCGATGTCGCGGACAGCATTGCCTACGACGCGCATGATGTCGATGACGCCTTGAAACTAGGCCTGTTGGATTGGGACCAGTTGACTGGATTGGCTTTGGTCCGACGTGCACGGATGGCTGTACCGCTGGATCGAACCGACCCAGATCGACGTCGACAGTTGCTCGTCCATACCTTGCTCGATTTGCAGATGAGCGACTTTCTGCAGCACACCCAGCGCCTCCTCGAGCCGATGCGCGGATTCGATGCGTTACGGGTACAGCAATTGGGGGTTCGGCTCGGCATGACCGATGGCTTCGCAAAGGAAAAAGAAGAGCTCGAAAGATTCCTTTTTGAAAACGTTTACCGACATCCCAGGCTCGCCCAAGTCCGTGAGCAGGCAGCTCAGCGATTAACCGAGCTCTTCGAGTATCTCGTCGATCACCCGAATCAATTGCCAGACCGATTCCAATCCTGGATCCACAGCCATCCTCTGCGGCAAGTGGTCGGTGTTTACCTTGGGGGAATGACCGATCGGTTCTGCGACGAACAATACGCTGCATTGATGGGACAACATGTCGCGCAAGCCGCGGATTGGAGTTAGAATGGATGCTCGACTTTCCGAATGGTCTCCTATCCTCTCCCACGAAAATTGGCCGGTTCTTTCCGTTTCCCCCAAGATTGTTGGATTCCGCCAAGATTCGTTTCTGGTGTACGAATGAAGGTTACTATGAAACACATCATCCATTGCCTATCAGCATCCGCTTTGGCCCTCCTTTGTTGCGTAACCCCAACTTTCGGGCAACGACCGACCGCCCCCAGGTTGTTCTCCAACAAAACGTTGGCCTACCTGAGGATCGACGATACCCGCGACTTGAAGGACCGATTTTCCGTAACCGGCATGGGGAAGATGGCCGATGACCCCCAGATCAAGCCGATTCTTGGGAGTTTCTATTCCACCCTGGTGGGAAACATCCAAGGCATGCAGGACGCCATCGGCCTCGATTTGGATGAGCTGTTGTCGGTTCCCAACGGAGAATTCGCGATCGCCCTGATCGGGACCAAGACGGAACCCGCATTCTGTGTCCTCCTCGAGGTTGGCGACGAGTTACCTGCATTGCAACTCATGCTCGATCGGGCCCGTGGCGCCGCAGAAGAGGCTGGACGCCTGATGGAAGACAAGGAAGTGGGCAAAATCACCCTCAAGACCATCGAAGGGAGACGCGAAGGGGAGCGACTCGGATACTTCATCGACTCCGGCGTATTTGTCGCGTGCACGAAAATCGACCATCTGGAACAACTGGCGTTGGTCTGGACCGGTAATGGTATTGATCATAAACCACTGGCGGACAATCGTGACTTCACAACCATCATGAGCCGATGCGTGGGAACTGAAGGAGAACGCCCCCAAGTCTCTTTCTTTGTAGATCCTATGGCGATGGTGCGAGAGCTTGGCAAGAGCAGCAACGGTTCTGTAGCGATCCTTGCGGCACTCAAAACACTCGGAGTCGACGGTATCAAAGGAATCGGCGGGAGCATGATTATTGCTCCCAACGAATTTGATTCGATCGTTCATGGCCACCTGCTTTTGAATCCAAATCGACAAGGGATCATGCGAGTCCTAAGGCCCAAGAGCGGTTCTACGGAACCGGAGCCATGGGTAAGCGACCAGGTGGTTTCTTATCTCACAATGAACTGGGATTTCGCTAAGACATTCAAAGCCGTGGAAGAAATTGTCGATACTTTCGCCGGTGAAGGTACCTTCGAAAACAATGTGATCGTTCAAGGAAACAAGAATATCGGCCTTGATATTCGCAAGGACATAATCGAGCTTCTCGACGACCGATTGACTTTGGTGCAGGTTGTTGTTCCGCCCAAGAAAATCAACAGCCAAGCCAATGTCTACAGCTTGCACATCAAAGATGCAAACCGGATGAAGACCGAGATCCTGCCAAAATTCTACGAACGATTCAAAAGCCAGGGACCCGGTATCAAGTCCAAACTCTTCGGGGATGTGACCGTGTATTACGTGGATATTCCGGAAGAGGCAGGGCGCCAAAATCCCAATATTCGCCTGCCTCAACCTGCATATTGTGTTTTGGGAAAAGAATTCATGGCCAGCGATTCCCTGAAAGCCCTCGAAGATGCCATCGCCTTTTACTCCGGTGGCGACGGCCCACTGTCCGAATCGATCGAATTCAAACTCGTGCAGGACCGCATCAAGGCTCAAACCAAGAACGCGGAAATGTCGATCATGGCCTATCAACGCCCCGAAGAAGGCATGCGGCTGATGTATGACCTGGCTACCGATCCTGCCAATATCGACAGCCTCGAAACGATGTCGGAAAACAATCCGTTCTTCCAAGCTCTCGTGACAGCCCTCAAGGGAAAGAAACTCCCACCTTTTGAGGTCATTGCCAAATACCTCGCACCGGGGGGGGCGTTTATTATCGATGAAGAAACAGGACTTCATTACACCGGTTTCTCGATGCGACGCGAATAATGTGACGCAAATGGACAGAGTGGAGGGCGATCTTCATTCCGGAGAGGATTCGGGTTACCATGAGTTGGTTCCATTCCTTTCCACTCAATGAGGTACCTTCATGACCACCCAATCGACGATCGGTTCCGATCGAAGAAAGTTCTTGTCCCAGTCACTGCTGGCTGGCGGAGTCGCAGCATGGATGAGCTCGGGAGCTAATACATCACTCGCACAGGAAACCGCGGTCAAACCCAAAGGGGGCGTGGTGGTCCCACCTTCCGGAAAACGCATCTTGCTGTCCTGCAAGTTGTCGATGATCCAATCGGAAGCCAACGGACACTCCCTTTCGCTGGTCGAACGGCTCAAGATGGCCCATCAAGCTGGATTCGATGGGGTCGACTTCGATGAAGCAGGCAAGTTCACGGTCGATCAAGCTCGCTCCGCCGTCCAAGAGTCCGGCGTGTTTTGCCACAACGCCATCAATCACGAACATTGGAGCAAGCGGCTGACCAGCCCGAATGAAAGCGAACGCAATGCAGGAGTGGCGAACATTGAGCACTGCATTCGGGTCTCACATGCGATTGGTGGAAGCGGAGTCTTGATCGTCGTAGGACGCGGCGATGATGGATCCGAATCGGAGATCAACGATCGAGCCCGCAAGGAGATCAAGAAACTTCTCCCCCTCGCCGCGTCACTGGGCCAGCCGATCTTGATCGAGAATGTCTGGAACAAAATGCACTACGATCACGACAAGCCACCGGAACAACTGCCGACTCGATTCATCGAATTTGTCGACAGCTTCACGAGTCCCTGGGTGGGCATGTACTATGACATCGGCAACCACTGGAAGTACGGTCAGCCGCGAGCTTGGATCCAAGCCTTTGGGCATCGATGCGTGAAGCTCGACGTCAAAGGATTCAGCCGCGCGAAAGACAAGTTTGTCGACATCACATCGCCCGATGACGATGTGCCATGGGATGAAGTCCGAAAAGGTCTCGATGACATTGGCTGGAGTGGCTGGACCACCGCTGAGGTGGGTGGCGGCGATGTCCAGCGTCTGACCATCGTTCGGAAGCAAATGGAAAAAGCGTTCGGGCTCGAAGGTTAGATAGCCCTAGGTCGCTTATTCTCCGGGAATCCACAGCTTGCTGCCACCACCGGAACTGGGGGCAGCTTGGCCAGCGGAGTCCGGTGTCCACAGACCGCTCTGCGAGGCATTCCCGGCAGTGGGCGTATCCGCAATGGATCCGGTCGCAGCCCCGGGCGGCATAGCTCCCGGTGGCATGCCACCTCGGGCTCGAGCAGCCATTTGCTGTTGCTGCATCATGGCCGCTTGAAGGAATTGAAGGAGTACTGGATCGTTCGGATTCTCGCGTAGCGAAGACTCAAGGAACTGCCTCGCTTCGGCGCGTCGCTCGAGCATGTTGAGGATTTCAAACCGTTCGAGGATGGCATTGCCGACGGGTAAGCCGAGTTGTTTTCCGGTTTCGATCACTCGAGCCAGGAGTCGGTCGGCTTCGCTTGGATCGGACACAACGCGTGTCTTCAAGTTCAGAATCGTGTATTCTGCCGACAACTTCAGTTCGTCGGGCCATTGGATGGTTTCAGCTCGTGTGACCAAAGGGCGATACATGGTCGAAACGGAACGAGCCAACACCGATTGCATCATTTGGATCAGGCTTTGCGGGTCGATCGAGTCGAGATCCGTCCAATAATATGCAGCCCCACCCACGCGATCGAAGACGTCTTCTTGGGAAGAAATCGAAGGTCTCGATACTTGTAGATTCTGATGGATCGAATGGAAGTGAGCGTCGTCCATCGTGTTGGGGTTGAAGGATTGCCACTGCAGGAGCAACGCTTGGAGTGGCAAACGATATTCGGCCATGCCAGCGCATTCCCGCGGCGTATGTTTGCCCAAGCATTCGAACGACATGTCCAGAACATCATCGATCATGAGTTGGCGAATTGCATCGCGCAAAGCGTCGCGGCGTTCCGTGGGAACTTCCTTGCGAATGATGATTTGGCTGCTTCCCATCGTCAGTGGGGTAACATGCAATTGCTCGATCAATTCCCGCTTGAGGCTGGTCAAACCGAGTTCTTTCTTGACCTGATCCATCAGGGTTTTGCGGTAGCCGAAACTGGGCTCCAATACGACTAACCGTGCTGGCTTGTCGGTCTGCTTGCCGTAGAAGGCCATCCAAGCCCCCGGACGTTCGGCTTCGACCTCAGCAAACTGCTCTCGAAGCACAGGTTGCAATGTGACGTAGGCTGCCTTGGGTGGGACTTCTTCATCCAGGAACGCTTGGAGCAACCCCCGCACTTGATCGACTGGAATCGCGGTAACCATCTTTTGGCCAGCGAGCTGGGTTTCAAATTCTGGGTCTTCGATGGTGTAAACCGAAAGATCTTCGGTTTGCGTGATCCCCCCTGCCCGCGGCGACAACTCGTAGACCATCGCTTGGTAATAAATGCGCTGCGATTCATCGAGCATCGTACTGGCCGCCAGTTTACGACATGTCGATGCAGCGCTATCCAGGTCCGTAAAAATCAGTTGGCAATAAAGCAAATTTTGAAGGATCGGTGGCTGCTGACCAAATTCACGAAGCATAGACTCCAGTTTGGTTTTCGCAGCAGAGATCCGGTAATTCGCGATCAACGCTTCGGCTTCCGCCAATCGTTCTTCATAAGGTGTTCCCTCGGCAGACCCAGGGGAAGGTGGCGTTTCTTGAGATAGGGTTCCCGCCTGCGGGTGGTTGATCAGGGACTCCAGGGCGCTGGCTCCGACGCGCGCCATCACGTCTCCCATGTCGAACATCAATTCTGCGTGAAGTAGAGCGGGCAGGATCATCCCACGTTGGCCCATCATTTCGATCAGATTGATCGCCACGGTGGCCGTCATGGGTGGCATATTTTCTTGGGAATCCGCGATCGATTGGAGCAGGAGCGTGGCTCCCTCCTCGGTGTTTCCACGAATCACAGCCACTAGGGCCCGATACAGTTTCGCCAGCGGATTGTCCGGTTGTAGCCGTATGAATTTGGCAGATGTCTCCTCCAACGACTCCAGTTCCCGCAATTGCAGGAGCAATTCGCACTTCATGGCCAGCAGCCAAGGCTCCGAAGGCATCGTTTTTAGGTTGGCATTGATGCGGTCCAGAGCCGCTATGTTCTGCTCCCCGACGATCATGCGGTGAATCGTCTGCATCTCAGTGAAGTGCTCGTTGCACTTGCAGAACTTGACTTTCTTGCCGTTGCCGCAAGGGCAGAGACTGTATTGATCGAGGGACATGGGAACCAACCGTAAAAAACGCGGAGTATCAAAAACTGCTGGAAAAGCGTGGCAAGTGTATCACAATTCCAGATGGTTGCCCATTGCCGCGTTTCCCCGGTTCGGCAGAGAAGTAGATTGCGCTAGCCGGTCACGCGTTGGGCAAGTCTAATAGTAAATCCATGATCAACGAAGCTTTTTCCCCGTCGGTAGAATGGTTCGATGAAAGACTCCGCATTTTCCTCCGCACTTCTTGCAGCTTTCGCCCTTTTGGCCAGCGTACCTCCCCACGCTGCTAGCCAGGACTCCGAGGCCCCACCAGATGAAACCCGTTTCCTTTCGGGAACTCGGCAGTTGACCTTTGAAGGAGCTCGAGCCGGTGAGGGGTACTTCAGCAGGGACGGTCGCAGCATGGTGTTCCAAAGCGAACGCGAACCCTCCAATCCCTTCTATCAAATCTACTGGATGGATCGTGAAACGGGAGATGTGGAGCGGGTTTCACCCGGTTTCGGCAAGACGACGTGCGCTTGGATCCACCCCGATGGGAACCGAGTCTTGTTTGCTAGCACACAACAAGATCCTGATGCGATTACCAAACAACGCGCAGAGCTGGAGTTTCGTGCCAGCGGCCAAACGCGCCGTTATGCTTGGGATTATGACCCGCAATTTGATCTGATCGAATGGAACCGGGAAACAGGCCAGTACACGAACTTGACCCAAACGCTTGGTTACGACGCCGAAGGGTCCTACAGCCCCGACGGCCAATGGATTGCTTTCGCATCGAATCGACTCGCTTATGCGAGCCCTTTGAGCGATCGAGAACAAACCTTGTTTGCAAACGACCCGGCCGTGGCTTTGGATCTGTACGTGATGCGATCCGATGGCACCGATGTCCGCCGCATCACCGATGTATTCGGTTACGACGGAGGACCCTTCTTCTCGCCGGACGGAAGCCGCATTTGTTGGCGCCGATTCAGTGAAGACGGAGCGACCGCCGAAGTCTACTCGGCCAATCTCGATGGATCGGATGCAAAGCAAATCACTCACCTAGGAGCCATGAGTTGGGCCCCCTTCTTCCATCCAAGCGGCGACTACATGATTTTCGGGACCAATCTTCAAGGCTTCGCGAACTTCGAGCTCTACATCGTCGATGCGGCTGGTTCTCATGATCCGGTTCGCGTGACCACCACCGAGGGATTCGATGGACTCCCTGTCTTTACACCCGACGGCAAAGAGTTGACCTGGACCAGCAACCGTACTGCCGACAAAAAATCTCAAATCTTTATTGCTCAGTGGAACGATGCTGCCGCTCGAGAAGCCCTCGGACTGGGCGCTCCTGGTGCTAGCAGCCCCAAAGACGCGAACCCCAAAACGTCTGGTCCCATCAACTTGGCGCAGGCCACGGGGCAAGCCAGAAGCAATGCAGCGGCAACAGACCAAGACTTCAAAGCATCCGACGTCGGGCGGCATGTCGATTACTTGTGTCGACCTGAACTGGGTGGCCGATTAACAGGCACAGAAGGGGAGAAGCTAGCCACCGCGTATGTCGCTAGCTATATGGCCTCCATCGGATTGGAACCTGCGGGCACCCAAGCATTGCCCGGAGCGCCTGACGAAATCAAGGAGACAGCGAGCAACAATACGGCGAGCAACGATTCTGTGGACTCCATCGGCTCGTTCTTTCATTCCTTCCCGTATACGGCAGGCGTCGATGTCCTCTCAAGCAATTTGCTGCAGTCCAACGGGAAGACGTGGCAACTGGACCAGGATTGGCGCCCTCTCGTTTTTTCGAACTCCACAAGCGTCGAACCGACCGAAGTTGTATTCGCCGGCTACGGCATCGTGGCTCCTGCCGATCAAGGCTTCCCTGAATACGACTCCTACGTTCATTTGGATGTCGAGAACAAGTGGGTCATGGTGCTGCGTCAAATGCCCAGCGACGTTTCTCCTGAACGACGACAACAGTTGGCTCGCTACAGCTCGCTACGGTACAAAGCCATGTCCGCTCGCGATCGAGGAGCAAAAGGCTTGATCGTGGTCAGCGGTCCCAAGAGCGGCGTACGCCAGCAGCTGGTTCCCCTCCAGACCGACGGCTCACTCTCCGGCACGAGCATCGCAGCCATCAGCGTGACCGACGCTGTTGCAGAAGACATGTTCGCCAAGAGCGAAGACAAATTGGCCGATCTTCAAGCAGAGCTCGACCGTGGTGAGTTGATGATGGGTTTCGTGCTTCCAGAAGTTGAGGTCCGCGCAACCATCGAACTCCAGCAAGTCAAACGACATGGGACCAACGTTCTGGGCGTGCTCCGCGCAGGCGATAAGCCAGCCGCATCGATGGTCATCGTTGGCGCCCATATCGACCATCTTGGAGTTGGAGCCAGTGGATCGAGCCTGGCGCGCGACGATGAGCGTCAAGGGATCCATCGCGGTGCCGATGACAACGCATCGGGTGTGGCTGCGATGCTCGAAATCGCACAATCGCTCGCGCTTCAAAAGAAGCAAGGCAAGTTGGCATTGAAGCATGACGTTCTCTTCGCAGCTTGGTCCGGGGAAGAAATGGGGCTCCTCGGCTCCGCGTACTTTGCGGACCATTTCCATGAAATTTATCCTCACTTGCCCGAGCAGGAAGGCAACAAGCTTTACCCAGCGGTGGTTGCTTGCTTCAACTTAGATATGGTGGGACGCTTGCGAGATCAGCTCGTGCTCCAAGGCATTGGCTCGTCGCCGTTTTGGAAGGGGGAAATCGAACGACGCAATGCGGTCGTGGGCTTGCCTCTAACTTTGCAGAATGACAGTTATCTTCCAACCGATGCGAGCACCTTCTTTTTGAAGGGTGTGCCGATCTTATCGGCCTTCACCGGTTCGCACTCCGAGTACCACACCCCGCGTGACACGCCTGAGTTGCTCAACTACGAAGGGGCAGCCAAGATCGCTCGTTTGATGGGATTGATCACGCGCAGCGTCGCCATCTCCGAGACGATTCCAGAGTTCGCGGAGCAGAAGGCACCCGAGAATCAGGGGGCTCGAGCAGCGATGACAGCCTACCTCGGCTCGATCCCTGATTATGCCCAAGGGGACATCCAAGGTGTCTTGCTGTCCGGTGTCGCAAAGGACGGGCCGGCGGCGAAAGCAGGCGTGCAGGCAAAGGACATCGTGATTGAACTCGCCGGTCGCAAAGTCGAGAACATCTACGACTACACGTATGCCATTGAAGCCCTCAAGGTGGGACAAGAAACCGAGATCGTCGTCAAGCGCAAAGACCAAACCCTTCGGTTGAAAGTTCTACCTCAATCACGGCAATAGCCCGTCGCCACCGTCAACAGTCGGTTGTCGTCCATCTGGTTATGGCTTCCCTGAAAAATCGAGCCCGACGGGGGCGCACTTTGGATGGCGAGCAGGGCGTTCGGATCCGATCGAGCGGTCAGGGGATCGGACGAGACAAAAGGCGTCCTAAACGACTGTTTCCCTAGCACTTGCGAACCTGAGGGCCGTGGAATCTGTCTTGAATTTCGGGTTGTACTTGCCTGGACGGGAACTAGGGTGTACAGTTTTCCACCAATTCCCCTGTAGCTTCCGCCCCGGCGGATCTACGACGCAGAGTCCGCCGCGGCGGACCGCGGCGGATTAATCCGCGTGCTACAGGTAACAATAAAACCAATTCCCCTGTAGCTCAGTCGGCAGAGCAGCGGACTGTTAATCCGCGTGTCGGTGGTTCGAGCCCACCCGGGGGAGCCTTTCGTCAAGGTGCGAACTTTGGCGACCAAAGCGGTTAACGCCCGGCATCGAGAAATCGACCGCCGGGCGTTTTTCGTTTCCCCCCAGTCTTTCGCAGGATTTTCTAGGTCTGTTCCCCTCCAACTGCCAAATCCGCCGCGCTCTCGGTTCGAAAAGAGATTTCCGTCTCTCGAACGCAACCCTCAAGGTTGCGCCCGCACGTGCGAACAATCGGTCCCGAACTCTCTGACTCTCTCTTTTCAGGAGCCACCGGA
>JALOQW010000519.1 GCA_025459275.1 Pirellula sp. | reverse complement strand
TGCTTGAAATGCCGCCATGCGCAACAGTCCAACCTCCGAAACCTTCGGTGCACCTAATTGTTCAGAGAGATTCTTGAGTACATGGTTGGCTTCCGACATGGATTCGGGCGCGAAAGCCAACATTGCGATACTGGCTTGGCGAACGGACGGTGTTCGGTCTTCTCGCTGCGCTTCGATGACAAGCCATTTCCAGAACTCGTTTCGTTCTACGAGCCAAGACCGGTCCTTGGATCCCAGAATGCCTCGGGCCATCGCCAACATGTATCTGCAATACGGTTCATCCCTTGTCCGTCGTTCGGCTTCGGTCGTCGATGCTGGCGCTTGCATGTGCTTTTGCATAAGCGACCACCAGCGATCCCGACCGTTCACCCACGTATCCAGGGTTGGATCGGCGGACATAGTCAACGATCGAGCCCACGTGTCCCAATCAGCCTGTCTGCACATCTGCTGCTCTGCGATCCTGGTTTCGGATCGCGCTCCCCAGGCCAACGTGAAATCAAGCCATCGCGAACGGCAAACGGCGCTCAACGCCATCCATGCCAATGGATCATCCGCCAGTTCCGTCGATCGTTCGACGCATGCTTGAAGCAAGGAATCTGGAACCCGGGCTTCCGGATCATGCATGGCGTTGTCATTCACTGATGCAATGGACCAGGCGGCAGCCAACATCTCCTCGCGGTGCCCATGTCGTATCGCAGATTCCGCAAGCGCTTGCAGCTTAGGGGACCATGCAGCAGCATCCCTAGACCTAGAAAGTTTCCATAGAGCCGCGCGAAGTGATGGGTCATGAATGGGAAGACGGTGACTTGGATCTCCGACGACAGGCTGATCGAGCAATCCGATCAATAGGTCTTCCGACAAAGCATCCCGTCTTGCCAGTGCATAGAGAGCTCGCATCAAACCATTCGCATTCCTTCCCTGCGATGTCACGCAGTAGGTAATCAGTCCGTCCACGCACTCGGAATCGTGACGTTCCTCGATCAACTGCGAGGCTGTTTTACGCATCCAAGCGTTGGGATGAGAAAGGAGGGAGATCAGCTCTGAGGTGGTTCGACTACCGAGCGGACGTTTGCGGATCTCCTTCATCAACGATGTATCGAAGGGGATTCCGGTCCGACCAACGCGGTAGATGCGTCCTGCTTGATCCCCCCAGCGTTGGTCGGGTCGATGCTTGAGCTCCTCTGGCACCCAGTCAGGATGTTCAATCACCGCTCGATGCATGTCGGCGATATAGATGGCACCATCTGGCCCCTCCTCAAGGAATACCGGACGAAACCAAGGATCGCGACTGGCCAACCACTCGCGACCACGGTCGGGCTCTTCCACTTGCGATTTTCCTTGAACTCGTCCGATGGCAACACGATGGACCAGGCTACCCGTCGGTTCGCATGTTAAGGCATGCCCGAGCGAAGCCCCAGGCAAGTGATGGCTGTCGGAGATCAGGACTCCACACGCCGCCGTGAACTGACCCGCATGCAAATTGGAAGTGGTCCATGCATCGACGAGGGGGCGCACTCGCGAATGCTCTCCCGGCGGCACCACCGAAGCGACCATAGGTGCGAGGCCAACCAAAGGACTCCGCTCGGCATCGGCAGATTCAATCAAGACTTCGTCGCAAGGGTTTCGATTATTGCATCCGTAACGGGTCCCGTAGCGATCCCAAGTAATTCCAAATTGGAAAGGCCCCGAGACGCGAGTCACCTTACCCTCACGCAGATCGAAATGGACATCGCTGTTGGAGATATCGATCCATGGCAACCCCTTAGAGTTCACTTCACCGTTGATCACTTGCACTCGGGAAGATCGCAGCCCGTTGGCCAGCACCACATTGCCGTCCAGCCCAAACTCGGGATCGTTGACCCGCAACTGCGTGTTCTCTTCGGCGAACCCGGAGAGAAGGACCTCCTGACGATCAGCCATCCCGTCGTTATCGGTGTCTTGCAATCGGACCAACGTTCCTCCTACTGTGACCAAGACACCGGACGGAGTCCATTCGATTCCCGCAGGATGAGCGAGTCCGTCTGCGAAGGTCCGCGATGATTCGTAGAACCCGTCGCAATCCTCGTCCCTGAGGACACGAATCCGGCCCCGCCAAGAATCACCCACGCGATCCGGGTAATCCCTCATCTCTACGACCCAAAGGTCACCAGCGTCATCGAATCGAAGCGCTACGGGATCAACGATTTGAGGTTCACAGGCTACCAGCGAGATGGTCTGTCCCGGTTCGAGCTCAAACGCGTCGAGGGACTCCGTAGCTGCCACGATGGAGTCCAGGCCTGAATGCTCAATCGACCTCCCGTGACCCTTCTTCGTCTGCCGATCGAACCGACTCGACGAAGCAAGGGACTGAATCAATCCACTCAGGGTTTCGACGACTCTGGCTTCGGTATCGATCGCCAAACAACTGCTGCGCGCTCGCCAAGTGGTGTAGCCCCCCACCTCAAACTCGTTAGCGGTTGGCATATATCCCGCTAAATCATTGGCGAGTCCAATGTTCATCGTGATGGCGTACGGACTCTTGGCCCGGACCGATAACCCGGTCGCATTGAAGGTCTCGGTGGGAGTTGCGGCGATGACCAGATCTCCAACCTCGATGGCTTGAACCGGTATGGAGCGTGTGTCCGGACCTTGTGCCAACAAAACCGTTTCGCGCGCGTAGTTTTCATCCAGATTGCTCGGTAACCGATCCCCCATCCGCGCATCGATGTACGCTTGCGCTTCTTT
>JALOQW010000176.1 GCA_025459275.1 Pirellula sp. | reverse complement strand
GCACGCAATGACTGCACGCAATGACTGGCTATTCATAGAGAACCCAGCGACCTCTGACCAAACGTTCCTGCGGAGTAAATCGCGCTTTGTAACTCAGGTGCCTGTTTTCTGCGACATACATCCCGAGATACACGTACCTGCGCTCGGTTTGTGCCGCCAATTGCAAGAGCTTAAGGATGGCATACGAGCCGAGCGATAGCTTTCCAAACGTTGGATCAAAATAGGTGTACACCGCCGAAAAGGACTCTTCCCCGCAATCCACGATCGAGACGGCAGCGAGCTGTCCCTGTGTGCGAAACTGAATTTCGATCGTCGATTCGCAACAAGAGTCGACCAAAAATCCCTCGTAGTCATTGCGACAATACTCCCCGTCATCGTGTCCCAAATCGCGATGCGTTCGGTGCGAATTGAACAATAGGAGTTTCTCATCGCTGTATTCCGGCTCGGAGATGGTCATCTCAACGCTTCGATCGCCGCGATTGAGGATACGTCGCCAAGAGTCACTCCATCGAAAGCGAGAAACCTCGATCCGCGAGGGTTCACATGCGCAACAGTTTTCACAGGCCGTGAAGTACGTGAAGTAACCTGATCGACGCAGGCCGTGGGCCAGCATGTGATCGAACTCCGAGGTCGCGATCCGGCGACCGGGCAGAATCAATGGCAGCGTCGCGGTTCGATCCGCCAAATACGAACAAGGATGGACGTTATCCAGCACATTCATGATCGGAAGGGAGCGTGGAACTCGCGTTGCAAGTAATTCGTCCATCGCTTCGCCGTACCTCCCGCTCCTGGATCCCTGCCAACCACGAAGTTTCTCGGGACTGCTTATCCCAAAGTCTTACCGATCGCGGTTGCGATCGTTCGACAACGCTTCATCATTTCATCAAATTGCTCGAAGTCCAGCGACTGATAGCCATCACTCAAAGCTTTTTCGGGATTCGGATGCATTTCCACCATGAGACCATCTGCTCCGGCAGCAACGCTGGCGGCAGCCATATCGGTGACGAGATAAGCATGCCCTGTGCCGTGGCTCGGGTCGACAATAACGGGAAGGTGTGTTTTGCGATGCAAGTAAGGGACGGAGGCCAACGGCAGTGTGAATCGCGTATGCGTTTCAAAGGTGCGAATCCCCCGTTCGCACAGCATCACATCTGGGTTACCCTCGTTGAGGATATATTCGGCTGCCAGCAACCACTCTTCAATCGTCGCACTGGGACCACGTTTGAGCAGGACCGCTCTTCCGGACCGCCCCACGGCTTCTAGCAATCGGTAGTTCTGCATGTTTCGGGCACCGATTTGCAAAATGTCGGCGTACTTAGCGACGAGTGGGACATCTTCGGCCGTCATGACTTCGGTGACCACCGCCAATCCTGTCTCTTGCCGAGCAAGGTCGAGCAATTTGAGGCCATCTTCTTTCATGCCTTGAAACGCATAGGGACTTGTCCGCGGTTTGAACGCCCCTCCGCGAAGGGCCGTACCACCGGAGGCCTTCACGGCCTTGGCCGACGAAACGATCTGCTCTTCATTTTCGACCGAGCATGGGCCACCCATGACTCCGATGACGCCTGCGCCGGCGCGAAAGCCGTGAGCATGAACCTGGGTCGGCTCGGGACGCAGCTCCTTTGAAGCCATCTTGTACGGAGCCAGAATCGGCAGGACTTCCGAGACTCCAGGATAGCTCTCGAAGGATTCGACTTTGATCTTCCGCTCATCGCCAACGGCAGCGATCACCGTCCGTTCCGTCCCCCGAATGACATGGGCCTTGAGCCCTAACTCCGATATCCGATTGACGATATGGTCGACGCGCTCGTCCGGCACGTTCTTCTCCATGACTACGATCATAGGTTTTGTTTACTCCAGAAACTCTCAAAAGATGAAAAAGGTCGAACGGTTGCAAAAAAAAACCCCGAGGTCGTATGGCCTCGAGGCTTGTTGTTGGTCTTCTTTCCTAGTCGCCGCGTTAGCGAACGTCCCTACCAACCTCAGGCCACGAAGCCAGGGGTAAAGTAAAAGTACGTGCTAAAATAAACGCGGGTTGCTAGATGCATCCGTACAGTATGGATAGATTCGCTGCAGATACAAGCCCCCCCCTTAGCTGAACACTCGCATGATGTCCAAACCTCCGTTCCTTCTTCCATGTGCCACGACTTGGCTTGCGTTCATGTCGCTTGCGTGCATGGTTCATCCGATGGACCCTGCGCCATCCGAACCCTCCTCCCAGCCGCTTCGGGAGGGTTGGGAGTTTCGTCGCGAGGGATCCGAGATATGGAAAGCCATCTCACTCCCTTCGTCATTTGAGCGGCATGAAGGGCCCGACTTCGATGGCATCGGATGGTACCGCCGCGCGGTCCATCTCCCTGAAGGAATCTCCGAGAACGCCAGAATCGTCCTTCGATTCGAAGGAGCTGCCACGGAAACCACGGTCTGGTGTGAGGGGGTCGAAGTCGGCAGCCATCTCGGTGGATGGACTCCTTTTGAGTGCGACCTCACGGATGACATCCGATCGAAAAACGTGCCCGGCTCGCCGGTTCAGCCCATCGAAGTCATCGTCCGATTGGATGAACGGGTAGGTCACAATTCGCAAGGGTTTCTGCCTGTATTCGCCCCCCATTTCGGAGGGTTGTGGAAAGAAGTCACCCTTTGCATTCGGCCTGCACTCGCGATCGATAACGACGCACTGTTTGCTTGGGGGGATATCGGCAAGGCATGCCTTCAGGTCGAAACGCCGATGACGGCGAAGGGACCGATGATCGATGCTCTGGAAGACGAATCCCTATCCATCCGAATCTCCCATCGATTACGTATACGTCATCAAGATGGGGCCAGCACCGCACATCCGTGGAGTGAGGCAATGAACTATCCTCTGAACAAGTCACTGCGCCGAACACTCGCCGAATCTGGCCGAGTGTCTCTGGAATGCAGCGTAGGTGTCGACAACCCAGTCGCATGGTCTCCCGAGCAACCTGCCTTGTACGATGTGCAGGTACAGCTCGTCTCCAAGGAATCGCTGCTTGACGTCGCCCACACCACTGCTGGGTTTCGCACCATTGAAGCCAAAGGGGACCAATTACATCTGAACGGACGCCCAATCCAAGTGCGAGGAATCCTCAACTGGGGATACGCACCTCCGGACACAGCTCCATCGCTGGATCCTGAGTTCTGGGCCAAGGAACTGGATCTCGTTCGGATGTATGGATTCAACCTGATGAAGTTTTGTCTCTGGGTTCCCCCCAAGGACTATCTACGCATGGCCGATGAACGGGGCATTTTGGTCTGGATGGAATATCCGACCTGGCATTCCAAGTGGAGCGCCGACCAGTTGCCGACACTCGAAAAGGAGTTCGATGAGTTCTTTCGTTATGATCGTCCGCATCCCTGCGTGATCTTGCGAAGCTTGACATGCGAAACTGGCCCCAGTGCCGATCTCAATGTTCTGCGATCCCTCTACGACCAGTGCCATGCCCGTATTCCTGGCTCGCTGGTTGAGGATGATAGCAGCTGGATTCAATGGAATCGTATCCATGATTTCTACGATGACCATCCGTACGGAAACAACCACACTTGGGTCGCAACCCTGGATCGATTGAAGACATACATCGCCGAAAGAGAGGCCAAGCCGCTCGTGCTCGGAGAAGCGATCGCGGCGGACACGTGGCTGCATCCAGATTCACTCACAGAAACCGTTGGAGGCGAGCGTCCCTTCTGGTTGCCAGGCTTCTTTGATGCGAACCGAGAATGGGGACGATCGCGACAAGCCGACATGGGCGCGTTGGCAGTGGCGAGGCTCGAATCCGACTCGCTCGATTACGCGCTTCGCATGCGCAAGTTTCAAATCGAGACGTATCGGCGCGAGGTACCCTTCGGTGGCTATGTCGTCTCGGTCATTCGCGATTTTCCATTCGCAGGCATGGGATTGCTTGATTATCGCGGCCTACCCAAATGGCCCAAAGAAAGCTGGGCCTGGCACGCCGACAGCACGCTGATCCTGCAAACCGAAAACGATCGTCGTAGCTTCCACTTCAATGAAACCATCAAAGGCAAGATTCTGGTGAGTGATTTCGAACCTTCTCCAAGGAAGGACGGAAAACTACGCCTCACCCTGTCGCGAACCACAGATGGGATCGAAAGAAGTGACGCGAGAGTGGTCGTTCGCGAACGACCGATCGTATGCGACGATCAACACGGAGTGAAGGCATTGGATTCGTTCGAGTTCTCACCAAACGATCTACTACTGGAAACACTCTCAAAGGATCCGGTGGAAGTCACCCTGCGAGCTGAGTGGATTCGGTCCGAAGGTTCGGTGATTCAGAATGCTTGGCAGCTTTGGTTGACACCCCCTCCATTTCTTTCAGCGGTCGCGTCCGTGGGAATACACAGCTCATGCGATGCACAGACTCGCGAACTCTTCTCAGAACTTTCTGAGACAACCGATGCCTGGCAAGATGCCAACGTGATCGTGGCTCAAGCCTTGGACTTACCGCTTTTGGAACGCATTGAGTCCGGTGGACGTGTGCTGCTCATTCCGAATGGAGAAAAGCAAAGCTTACCACTTCAATCGCACTGGTTTCTGCGAGGTGGTCCCATCATCGCTTCCTCTTCCCGGTTAGATGCATCGCATTCGATGATTCGACAGCTTCAACATTTCGACCTCGCATCCGACGTCGTGCCCAACATGCGTTGGCTTGAGGAGGTATCGCCGATGGTTATGCTCTGGGATAACCATGACATTCGCGAAGTCCGAACGCACGGCCTCCTGTTCGCAGCACGCTTGGGGGACGGGGCCTTGCTCGTAAACGCGTTCCACCTTTATGGGAGCCACAATGCAGCAGGGCGATTCCTCGCTCGTGAGCTGCTAAATGCCTTGGCTCAGGAAGACCCGTTAACAGGGTTCGTTTCCCAAGGACAGCCGCTCAAGAAAATGAAACAGGAAATGATCGCAAGTATTCGAAGTCAGCTTCAAGAGCGATCCATCGACTTGACCGACAGACTCTGGAGGTTCCGGCTCGACACCGACGAGAAGGGGCTGGTTCACGGATGGCATCTTCCCGCAACGCCACTGGACCAAGGATGGAAGGACATTCGTGTGGGGCTGCATTGGGATGGTCAGGGTTTCGCAAACCATGACGGTTGGGGGTGGTACGCCATTGAACTGGAACTCCCGTCGGACTGGTCAGCCGAAAAGAACTTTCTCTGGATCGATGGCGGAGATGATTATTTCGAAGTGTTCGTCGATGGACGTATGCTTGGGTCTGCCGGGGATATCGCCGCTCGAAAAACGGCGTTCGAAGATCGCGTTGCGTTCGAGATCAAGGAAATCCAAGGCTCAGGGAATGGGTTGCCCGTCAAGGTCCGAATCGCCATTCGAGTATTCGACTGGCAAGGTGCAGGTGGGCTATTTCGACCTATTCAGTGGAAAAACGTTCCGCGTTCCAACGTCCCCAGGATCCTGGAGTAGCGAGCCGTCAATTGCGTGGGAGAGGCTGATTCGTATAAGGGCGTCCAATGCGCCCCAAAGCAACACATTCGGTTGTTAGAAGTCTCGGGAAAAACATAAATTTCTGGAAAAATTTAGCGACTGGGCAACCAAACTATTGCCGAGGAATACCCCAACGGCTACCGTTTAAGGGGACTATCGCCACTTAGCGTTAGTGCGGTCTTTTCACTTTTTCATTATTTGAGGGTTTTTCTATGAAGCGTAGGTACGCACGCGGCTTCACGCTGGTAGAACTCCTGGTGGTTATCGCCATCATCGGAATTCTCGTGGGGCTTTTGCTCCCAGCGGTTCAAGCCGCTCGGGAAGCGGCACGACGCATGTCGTGCAGCAACAACATTCGGCAAGTTGGTTTGGCCTATCTCAATTATGAGTCGGCCTACAAGAAGTTCCCGTACGGCCATGGTGGTCCGTCGGTCAACGGTTTCGACCGGGATGCTGATCCCAACGTCGGCCGTGTCGGTATCAACCGATGGTCCGGTGTCCTTTGCGTTCTTCCGCAAATGGAACAACAAACACTGTTTCAGCAGATTTTCACCCCACGTTATGTTAATCCATTGAACAACACAGTGGTAACGAACACCTATCTGTGGCCATGGGATATGGGCCCTGGTGGTCAGTATCTGCCTTGGCGTACGCAGTTGGCTAACCTCCGCTGCCCGTCTGATCCAGGCAAGATGAACCCAGACGCGAATTGGTTTGACGACGGTTCGGCACGTACAAACTACGTGATGTGCTATGGTGATACGACCGAAGGCAACGATGCTTCTTGGCACCCAGCTGCCAACCGAGGTATGTTCCAAGGGCGATATCAGCGCCGCATGCAAGACGCATCTGACGGAACCGCTTACACGGTGATGTTGGGTGAAGTCGGCACGAGCCCAAGCCAAAACCTCGGATGGAATGCTGGTAAGGTTCGAATTCAGGGTAGCATGGCCGTTAGCGTTGGTGGCATGAACACCGGTGCTGGCGTTCTGGCCTGTAGAAACACGGCTGTTAGTGATCGATATGTCGTAAATAACATGGGCGGTCACTGGCGTGGTATTCGCTGGGCTGATGGTCACCCAAGCTTCAGCGGCTTTACCACGATTCTTCCACCAAACTCGGCATCCTGCAACGCCGGGGCTGGCGACTGGGACTGGGGTATTTTCTCCGCTAGCAGCTACCACGGCAGTGGTTCTCACGTCTGCTTTATGGACAACAACGTCCGTTACATCCCCAATTCGGTTGATACCGGACGCCTCAATGCGGATCCACCTCTCGGATTCGACGGTGCCCGATCCAACCTTCCAAGTCCTTACGGGGCATGGGGTGCAATGGGATCCAGAGACGCCGGCGACACTTGGGACGCATCGAGTCTTGAGTAATCGCTTTGGTGCGTAACCAAAACCGCAAGCAGGCCTGCGAGACAATCGCAGGCCTGTTTTGTTTTACTGCACGACACTGCGACGCATGGCTTCGGTGACCTCATCGAGAATGGTCAAACGACCGCCGTAGGTCCGTTTTAAGTTTTCAGGTGTAAACGTCTCGGACATAGCGCCCCACGCAACAGCCCGAACGTTGATCAACACCAGAAAATTGAAGTAGAGGGGGACCGTATGCAAATCATGATGCACGACGAGAATGGTCTTGCCTTGCGACTGAAGTTTTCTCAGGACTCCGATGATCGACTGCTCAGTCGCCGCATCAACTGCCGCAAATGGCTCGTCGAGTAGGTAGATGTCCGCTTCTTGAACCAATGCCCTAGCAAGAAAGGTTCGCTGCTGCTGGCCTCCTGAGAGTTGGCTGATTTGCCTTGAGGCCAGATCTGCGATGCCGACCTGTTCTAGAGCCAGCATCGCCCGTTTGCGGTGTTCGGCTCGCAGCGGCCAAAACCAACCTGCTTCTCGATAGAGCCCCATCAAGACCACATCCAGCACGGATGCAGGGAAATCCCAGTCGACACTTTCTCTCTGCGGGACATACGCAATACGGTGCCTACACTGAGTCGACGCTTGGCCATGCATTTGGATTTGCCCGGAGACTCGTGGCACGAGTCCGATGATGGATTTGAGCAGGGTGCTTTTGCCGGCACCATTGGGTCCAACGATCCCCACCAAGGAGCCTGGGGGGATCGAAAGACTGATTTCCCAAAGCACAGGCTTGCGATGATACGCGACAGTCAGGTCCGCGATCTCAATTGCAGGTGTGGACTGGTTTTCTCCATTCATGTCTGTCCGCTTGCCCTTTCCCATTTTCCGCCGAGTGCTTGCGAGATGGTTCGGAAGTTGTGCTCCATCATGCCAAGATAAGTATCTGCGCCTGATCCCTGTGGTCCGAGTGCATCCGAGTAGAGTTCCTCCCCGACTTGGAGCTGATGGCCGCGAGCTCGTGCTCCTTCGACGAGCGCATCGATCAATTTGCCTGCGACGCTGGACTCACGGAAAACGGCAGGAATCGATCGAGACAAGATAAGGTCAATCAGCTCAGGAATACGATTGAGACCAGCCTCGGACGCCGTTGACATGCCTTGGATCCCCTCGACTTCGAGCCCGTACCTCCTCCCGAAGTACTGAAATGCGTCGTGGGAAGTAATCAAAACACGCTGGCGGACTGGAATCGACCGCAAGGCCTCGAGTCCTCGTTGATCCAATTGCTCGAGACGATTGCGCAATTCGCGCGCACGTGCGAAAATCAGTGGTGCTTGCTCCGGAAGCTTTCGGGCTAACGCCGTTTCGACCATCGTGCAGGTCTTCGCCCACATGGAGATATCCATCCATATGTGCGGATCGACTGCGTCGTTAGCTGGTTCTCCCATGAGCATCGTTTCTGGGATGGCGTCAGACATTGCGATCACATCTCTTGTGGGAGAAGTCGCCTGGGAAAGCAGTTCGGACATTCTCCCTTCGAGGAGTAGACCGTTGTAGAAGACGATCCCGGAGTTCTGAATGCCGACCACGTCATCCCGAATAGGCTTGTA
>JALOQW010000175.1 GCA_025459275.1 Pirellula sp. | reverse complement strand
TTTGATAATGTGCAACGATCCTGACGATTATTTATCCTGGGAATGAAGTATCGTTGCCCGCATTGAACATACAATCCTTCCGGTAAGCGCGGGAAATCCCTCCTTTTGGCTAGAGAACCCGCCCGGTTGTTTCCTGGGAACGGAACAGCCTCACGATCCTAAGATGGCTTGGGCTCGTCGCTCGGCATAGGTACAGCGACCTCGATAATCGTTTTGATATCCGCGTTCGATGCACCATCGCTGGAAGTCTTGAAAGTCCATTCGAATACGGGTGATGATGATTCCTCGCTTTCCAGATTGGTATTCATGTTCCATGGCTGCGTCCACCCATTGCAGGTAGGTGGGGAAAAAATCATCTCGATCGATCGCACTCTCACGAAACGCTTGATACTGCAAATCCGACATGTACCACGGTACGATCGCTAGATCATCGGAAGGGAGCATCAGTCACGGCTCGTTTCGATCAATTCCAGTAATCGCAAAGCACAGCGTTCTGCGAATTCAGCCGAATTGATGTCGGCATCGATCTCTTCGAAAGGAATGTCCTTTCGGAGTCGGGCTTTGAGGTTTGTACGCAGCGCTTCATCGGCTGCCGGATCGTAGAATGGCTGCCCCTTCGCTGAAATGACGCTGATCCCACGAAGAGGATAAAGGAAACAAACCGGTCCGATCGATCGGTTGAGCTTTTCTGCTAACACGATTCCCAGTTGGGCGCATTCTTCAGGAGTGGTCCGCATCAGGGTCACTTGAGGGTTGTGTTGATAGAATCTGCGATGAGCAAACCTCTCAGGTATGGTGCTTGGTTCTCGAAAGTTGACCATGTCGAGACATCCTGGAGTAACGACTGCCGGCACTCCACGTCGTGCGGCGGCTTCCAATCGATGTGGACCTCCTCGCAAAACGCCTCCCACCATCTCATCGGCCCATTCTGTTGTCGTAATATCCAATACACCTGTTACCCATCCTGCATCGATCAATGATTCCATGGTGCGTCCTCCGATGCCCGTTGCATGAAAGACGAGGACTTCATATCCATGTTGTTCCAAAATGCTCTTCGCATGCTCAACGCAGCGGGTCGTGTTGCCGAACATCGAGGCGACGATCAGTGGCTTGACGGACTGTTGGCTCGTACCTGTGGAGCCTGCTTCATCCGCGGCATTCGCTCGAGCCATGGCGACAACTGCGGCAGCCGCGCGGCGATACACTCCGACTGAGACACGATTCAATCCGCTGACATCCACCACGCTTGGAACCATGACGATATCGCTAATGTCGACGTAGGCAGACACATCCCCACCGGCGACTGTGGATACCATTACTTTCGGAAACCCCATCGGCAGCCCACGCATGGCTTGCGTTGCCATCGACGTTCCTCCCGTGCCACCTAGGGAGATCACTCCGTCGATTCGCTTTTCCTCAACGAGTTGACGAAGAACAACCGATGCAATCTCGCCCATTTGTGCGATGGCCATGCCTCGATCGTGTGAGACCTCAGCCAGCGGCTTTCCGGTAATGGATTCATAACGACGGCGGAGTTCGAAACGATCGATATCGGGGGGGCGAGTGGGAGGTGCGGATGTTCCCAGATCGATTAAAAGAGGATCGCATCCCATGGATCGAATCACGTCCGCGACGAAACCGTGGTCCGCCCCTTTCGTATCCAAGGTTCCCATCACGGCAATGGTGGTCATGATTCTATCAGCGAAGTTGGAGTGAGGTGAACTTCCTAATCTCGCTCGTTATAGCGATCTCGGTAGGGAGCCGCTCCATGGAACTGGCCCCATAGAAGCCATCGAGGTGTTGGCAATGCTGGAACATGGCCGCTGCATCACTCGGAGTGGCAATCGGACCGCCATGGCACAGGACTAAGACATCGCTCCGAATCGACTTGCATGTATCGATGATGGCCTGCACCTCACCAAAACACTGCTCCAGCGTCTTCGCAGTCTGCGCCCCGATCGATCCATTGGTCGTCAGCCCCATATGGGCAACGATGATGTCCGCACCGGCTTCTGTCATTTGTTTGGCCTCCTGAACGTTGAATACATAAGGCGTCGTCAACAGATCGAGTGATGAAGCTTCGGCAACGCAGTCCACTTCCAGAGAGTAACTCATTCCTGTTTCCTCAAGATTTTGGCGGAACAATCCATCGATCAATCCGACCGTCGGAAAGTTCTGAATCCCAGCGAAGCCGATCTCTTTGAGTTCCTTCAGGAAGGGGGTGCGCAACATGAAGGGATCCGTGCCGTTGACCCCTGCAAGAACCGGAGTGGTGCGGACGATGGTCAGCACTTCGTGGGCCATGTCTCGCACGATTTGATTGGCATTGCCGTATGCAAGTAGTCCTGCCAGGGATCCTCGTCCTGCCATGCGATAGCGGCCGGAGTTGTAGATCACGATCAGGTCTACTCCGCCCGCTTCCTCGCACTTGGCTGAGATCCCTGTACCAGCACCTGCACCGATGATTGGCTCACCGCGATGAACCTTGTCGCGAAGCCGAGCCAGTATGGCTTGACGAGTCGACATATGCGAATTCTCCAATGATTCTGTTACTTGGAAGTCTTGGCAATCCCAAGGGCGATCACGATGAAGGCGATACCTAAACAGAAGAACGCGACGTTGGGGGACTTGCCAGACAGCAGCGGTATGACCGCCGCAAACATGAACATGGCTCCAGCAATCAGGAATCCAACAGGTCCGAACTTCTTGGCTTGCATCTCTATTTCACGCCGTGCATGAGACGATTGATCCATGGTGCAGCGAAGAAGAAGATCCCACCAATGATGAGGCCGAGCCACCAGAGTTGACTGAACACGGTCGCATACTGGCCGATGGAACTGGCGGCTTCTTCGCCATGACCACCGCCGCCACCACCGGACGCGATGGACGCGATGACCCCCGCGAAATAGTTGGCCATCGCCGTCGAAAGGAACCACCCCCCCATGGCTAAGCCTACCTCTTTGGGCGTAGCGAGTTTGGTCACCATCGATAACCCGATGGGAGACAAGCAAAGTTCCGCGACGGTGTGAATCAGGTAGGTGAGCGCGAGGACCAACCAAATAACCTTTCCTGTCTCACCAACCCCTTGAATGGCAAGAACCAAGACCAGAAAGCCGAGTCCTACCGAGATCAGAGCGATGGCGAATTTTCGAGGAATCGAGGGATCCACATTCTTTCTGTCGAGTAGAGGCCACAACGAAGCAAAGACCGGTGCCAGCAAAATGATGAAGAGGGCGTTGAAGCTCTGGAACAATTCGAACCGGAATGGGGAACTGACGAAGTCTCGAGCGAAGAAGTTAAGCGAGGAACCGGCTTGTTCAAAGAGGGCCCAGAACAAAATATTCGCGAAGAACAGAATGAGCATCGCAATGTATCGGTCTCGCTGGACCGTGTCTCCGCTTCGAATGCCACTCGTTACGAAGTAAACACACAGCAATCCCATCAGCCCCATCAGCACGTATCCGAGAATGCTGCTTTGGCTGAGCAAGAAGTAGATGACCGGCACCATCGCCAAGGCTCCAACGATGACCACCGCAATTGGAGTGTAGTCGGTTTTGCCCGCAGGGGGCTTGCCAACCTCGCCGAGCATCCCGGTCATGAATTGAAAGACGATCAGCCCGAGAATCATTCCGATGCCCGCAGCCAAGAAGCCATACTTGTAACCAAACGTTGCTCCGATCCATGTAGCGCATACGATAGGTGCAAAAAAAGCACCTGCGTTGATCCCCATGTAGAAGATCGTGAATCCCGCATCACGACGCTTGTCGCCGGGTGCATAGAGTTTCCCAACCATGGATGAGATATTCGGTTTGAATAAACCGTTTCCAGCCACGATGACCGAAAGACCAACCAAGAAAAAGGTTAGATCTTCGACCAACAACATGAACATGCCGATGGCCATGAGTAGCCCACCGACAAAGATCGAACGTTGGTATCCGAGGTAACGGTCTGCGATGAAGCCACCGAGAATTCCCGTTGCGTAGACCAATGACGTATAGCCACCATACGTGAGGGAGGCTTCACTCTTCGCATCGGCTTCGGGTAGGAGTTTGAAGAACGTTTCCGCGACGTAGATCGCCAGAATCGCCCGCATTCCGTAGTAACAAAACCGCTCCCAAAACTCGGTGGAAAACAGCATCCACAATGCTTTGGGATGTCCAAGGAATTCCCCCTCAGGCGGCGGCACCCATCCATGGGGTACTTCCGCGACTGCGGGTATAGCACCGGCCTCGGTATTGGGGGCATCGTATGGATTCTGACTCATTCGAATCTCCTTCAAGGTCGTTACGTATCAGGTCACGGGCGATTCTTGGATCGCTGTTGGTATCATTGAGGGAAACGCGGCAGCGTGACGCCGCGGAGAGAGGGAGCTTATGGTACTCCAATCGAGGCGAGCGTGTGGTAGGTGTCAGCTAGGATCGCGCGGATCCGAAGGATTTTTTCGGAGTGGAATAACGGCGATCATGATGGCGGATGCCAGGCTGGTACCAGCCAGAAACAACAAACCATATTCATAACTGCCGAGGTTCTCTTTGACCCATCCGATGACCGATGGGCCGAGGAATCCACCGAGATTGCCCACGGAATTGATCAGACCGACACTGCCGGCGGCTGCGGTCGCGGTCAGCATGTAGCTAGGGAGCGACCAGAACGCGGGCATGTAGGCTTTCATTCCGGCGGCCCCAATCGTGAAGCAGATCATGGTCAGCCAGAGGTTGCCTTGAGTCAACGTCGAAAGGGCCAGCAGGATTGCACCAAGGGCGACAGGCAATACCGAGTGCCAGCGCCGCTCCTGGAAACGATCGGAACTCCACCCGATCCCGAGTTGGCCCACGATGACCAACAACGAAGGAATCATGACGAGCTGAGCGATCTTGTTCGGCTCCATGGGATACCAGTTCTTCAGGATACTGGGGAGGAAGAACTCGATCCCGTAGTTCGCGGTCACGATTCCAAAGTATGCGATGGCCAGCAACCAGACACGTGGATTGGTCAAGCCCGTCATCAATGAATGATGATGACCGGCCCCGTGCATCGCCCGTTCGGAAGCGATTTCTTGCTCGAGCGCCGATTGTTCTTCCGGCTTCAACCATCGCGCATGATGCGGTTTGTCGGGCAGCAGGTAGAGGACTGCAATACCTGCGATCACTGCGGGAATCCCCCAGAAGATATAAATCCATTGCCACCCCTTGAGTCCGAGCAGGTCAGGGTTGGTGATGGCGACTCCATCAACAATGGTCGTACGACCAATGTCAAGAAACCACTGCGATACGGCGGGTCCGATGATCATCGCGATCGGCGAGGCCACGAGAAACCAGGAAATGGCCCGCGCGCGATCCCGCGTCGGAAACCAGTGGGTCAAATAGACCAATACCCCTGGAAAAAAACCGGCTTCGGCAACCCCGAGCAGAAACCTGACGATATAAAACTGCATCGGCGTTTTGACGAAAGCAGTGATGGCCGCCATGATGCCCCAGGTCACCATGATGCGGCAGATCCACTTTCGTGCGCTCCAGCGTTCGACAATGACCGAGCCGGGTACCTCAAGCAAGAAATAGCCCAAGAAGAAGATACCCGCACCAAAGCCGAAGACTTCGGCGTTGAAGAGGGGCATGTCTTCTTCCATGGTCAGCTTCGCGATCCCGACGTTTGTCCGATCGACGTAAGCGATGATGTAGCAAACGAACAGAACCGGTACGAGCCGCAAGTAGGCTTTCAGGCGGGCCGAGTCCAATGGGTTCGAGGCTTGGATCATTGTGGAACCGACGATCAGAGTGGAGAGAATCACACGAATCATCATGGAGCCATGCCAAAAGATTCGCTATGGCTCCATGGACGGTAAAGAGTCTAATCTTCTTCTCTCCACAAACCACCCGCCCAGGCGGCTTTCGAGCCCGAACGCACCCTATTTTTGGGGTGGTTTGCTCGATTCGCTACCGGTGTCCTGATCATTGAGTCGAATCAGGTGCCACTGTTCGGTGCGATCGCTCCCAAAATGAATCAGCATGGGAACGTCATCTTTGGTCAGGTCGTACAATCCCGCCTCAAAGATCCGTGTGGTATCATCGCCGATCGTCCAGGCAACGCGCTGCGTTTTGCGATCTAGCGATCCCTTGACCGGCTTGTTGTGATCGGCCATCGTTGCGGTGTAATTTCCGCGAACGATCCCGTCACGATTGATGGCTAACTGCAAGACCAAGTTCGCCTTCGTTTGCTGTTCGTGACTCATGGCAAACACTCCCAAGGGCATCCATTCCGTGTTGGAATCCCTTGCAGTTGAATCCGCAGCATCGTCAGAACCCGCGACGGCTTGCTGCTGGACTTGATCGTAGTAGTCGGATGCAGACCCCAAGGACTGCCCATTCATGTAAACCGAATTGTCCTGATAGACGATATTGTTGCCGTAGTCGTACGGGATGCCAGCGTTCATGCCATAACCATACCAGCCCGACAGCATGGCCCAATCTGCGGCGGCCCAATAACCGCCATAGGCCCATCGTCTGGCATTCCAAGCCCCAGGGTACCTCCGAAACCAACCATCGGAGTAGAAATCGCCTCGACGAAAGTCATTCCGAACAGCGGCTGAGCGATCCAACATGTCGTCTCTGGAGTTCACTCCCAATCCGCGTTGATCGCGAACGCCACCCGCAAACGTTCCCTGTTGGGCTCTGCGAGCCGCGATCCCTTCGCCGCCACTCGTGCGAGCCATACCAGCGGTGGCTGGACTATGGAAGCCGCCATCGGATGGCAATCCCAAGAACTTGCCAAGGTCGGCGTTATTGGGTCGATCTCCGATGCCTCGATTGTTTCCACCTTCCATTGCGGAACGAAAACTGCCAGGGTTCATAGCACCCTGCCGCATTCCCATTCCTCCCATGTTCATGCGGCCCATGTTATTCATGCCTCCTTGAGGCATACCGCGCATCCCCATACCTGCCGGAGTTCCGCGCATCATGCCGCCCATCTGCATGTTGCGATTTCCAGCGCCACCCATCTGCATACTTCCCATCGGCATCCCACCCATGGTCCGCATTCCCATACCTCCCATGCCGCCACCCATGCCTCCTCCCATGCCGCCCCTCATACCACCGTGGAATCCCCCGAATCCGCGTGCCCACGCTCGAGGTTGAGGCACCATATCCAATGCACCCACCGAAATAAACAAGAAGATGAACCGAAGCCAATGGATGAAAGACATGAAAAACTTCTATTCCTTGCTGTCTTATGGACTACTTGTCTCGAAAAGGTTGGAACTCCACCTCAGGTGTATCCGGTAGCCGATCCGTACCGGCCGAGCGTTGAGTGGATTGCCATTTCCAACCTTTGTCCGTGGAACGGCTCAGCGTGTTGATCGCAAAGGTGGATGTACCGTCGGCAAGGTTGCCTTCGTAGGTCGATTGCCATCCGTCTTTTGTCGGAAGCCATGTTGCTGAAGCAGTGCTTCCGTCACTCGAGAACAACCACGACGTGATCTGTTGCGAGGCCGGATCCAACCCGATGATTTCGATACCACTCATGACTTGGTCGGAGTCCGCACGCTTTCCTTCGTGGCGGCGCATCAAGAACTTCTTTCCATCCATCCACTGGTACGTCACCCGCAAACGAGTCCCGGTCGATTCGGCCGCCCAAGTTCCGACGAGCCAATCGAGTTCGGAAAGCTTGGCTGGTTCAAGCCCAAGGTCGATACGAGAGTCTCGCATTTCTGCGATGAGCCATTGGCTCCCCTTCTTCACATGGATTGCGACATACCGGCTCGCTATTCGCGGAGCACCAACGGGTTGCGGTCCCAGAATCGCGATTCCTTCTTCGATCGCCGTGTTCTCGTTGATGGTTCGAATCGACTCGATCTCGAGCGTCAGCGTTGCTTCTGGATTCAATTGAAAGAACTGTTCATGTTCTTTTTCAATGGCTTCGCGTCCTTGGAACCGTTCTCCGTCCTCATTGACATAGAGCGCATCCTGATCCCAATGGGCAGCGATCGCTTTGGCATCACGCTGGTTGAAGGACTCGCAATATGCTTCCGCCGATTTTCGCACTGCCGCTTCGGTAGCCGAACTGGCTTCGCGGGATGCATCTCGCTGCGGCTGGGTTTGCGCCCATCCTGACGAGAGAAGCCCGTCAGCAAGTACACACGCACAGAGCACGAACAACGACATGCACTGTCTAAAAGTATCCATTGGCGTTTCCTCGATGGTTCGCGATAGGGCAGTAGCCGAAGGAGAGAATGCGACGACCGATCTCATGATATCGACTTTCTTTCTGATTTAAAGCTGCACTCAAGAAGGTGTCAGGTACGAATGGCACTACCGAAGTTTTTCGGCAGTTTCAGCGCAGCGTTAAGATCCGCGGCGATTGCGATAAAGCATGGGGCTACACCTTTTGGCCGCGTCCGTTATGGAATGCAGGCTCTCGCGATACGAGCGAAGTCTGAGATTAATGTGGCAATCACGTTGCGAATCAACGTATCAGCGGAT
>JALOQW010000174.1 GCA_025459275.1 Pirellula sp. | reverse complement strand
ACGAAGGCTCGACCATGCATGCCGATAGAATCTCCATCCAGGCCCAAACTGAACAAGGGTCGCAAGGAACCATAGCAGCACATTCCATCGATGCATGCTCATCCAAGCCATCATCCATTCCATGCCTCCTGGAATCAGCATGGGCCCCATCGAAACGATAAAGATGGGGAATGCCAAACCTAGAGCGAACCACAGGTCGCGAAGGAGGTGCGGATTCTGTTCGGTCTGTGGCTCTGCAGGCAAACTTGCTACATAGCCTGCATCGCTGATCGCTTTTCGAACAGCTTCCAAGCGAGCAGGCCCTGGGCCAGGCGCGATGAATTCCACCGATGCTTTCTCAGTGGCCAGATTGACTTGAGCCGACACCACACCTTCGGCTTTTGCAATCGCTCGCTCGACTCTCCTCACACATGCAGCGCACGTCATTCCGGAGACATGGAATTCGATTTTCTTCCCAGGGGAAGTCGGATTACGAACCATGCGATGATGAATTTGGGATGACCTGGGCAATGTATCCTTCGTCTTCGACAGCGGAGATCATGGCTGACGTCGTGGCCGATCCAGAGATGGTCGCACTCCCATGTTCCAAATCGACGCGCACGTGTTCAACGCCAGGAAGCTTCTCAAGAGCCTGATGCACTGCCCGTTGACAGTGCGAACAGGTCATGCCATCAATCTTCAATTCGATCGTCTCGCTAGCCATGTCTAGGTGCCCTTCTACCAAGATTTCGATTCAACGTCCCCTATCCTAGCGGAACGGCGCAAGCCGTCCGGTGATGAACTTCGTAAGCGTTATCCCCCACCTCATGTTAATCATTTTTGATCCCCATCATGTTTCGAAAGGCCCGCAACTCTCGAGGTCTCATCCAAGAATTCGAACACTTCATCGAGGGCTGCTTGAACGATGACCATGTGTTCCACATTGGGGAATTCGCGGTATTGAACATCGCATTCCATTTTGGAGAGCGATTCGACCAAAGACTTCGCTCGCGGGCGTCCGAAGTCGCGATCGCCTGCAGCGACGTAAAACCGTATCTCCTTGGATCGAAGAGACGGCTTCGCCGAGCCCCCTCCTCCCAACGCAGCCACTGCAATCACTTCGTCAGGATGGGCTGAGACCTGCGCCATGGCTTGCGAGGCTCCCATCGAATGCCCGACGAGCATTACTCGAGAACGATCGATCGGCAATTGCTCCGACAGAGATTCAAGCATGGTGTCGATGTCGAGCGCCAGGCCATTCAGCGTCTGCCTTGGAGAAACAACCAGCCAACCGCGCTCGTTGGCTAACGAGACAAGCCGTCCTGCGCCATACGCTTCGAAGAACATGTTTTCGCTTCCACCCGCACCGTGAAAGGCGAACAAGACAGGCATCGGTTCACTCGACGGTCTAGGTATCCCCAATCGAACGATTTGCGTTTTTCGGCTATGGCTCAACTGGACCCAAAGCGATGTTGGCCCAGTACGAAGCATTGCTTCGAAGAAACCGGCTCCGGAATCACGCAAAAGTTCAAAATGGGTTAGCCATGCATTCCAGGGGATATCGATTTCGGTAGCCTGTCCTTTGTACCCTTGCTTCATTTCGCGGACGAGCCATTTGGCTGTTGCGATCGTCGTATCTCCGCTGGATCTTCGATGGCCTTCGTACCACTCACTGGCTTTCTGCAATCGATCGTCCAGGTTGTGACTGATCGAAATCCACTCAGAGATCATCCCGATGCTTGAGCCATCGACTTCGTATGTTGCAGCGACTTGATAGTCGCCGGGCGGCAATTCCGGCAATCGCCATTCGTGCCAGTCTTCTGACTCAGTAGCTTCTGTCGCATCGGGGAGGAAGCCAACCCAAGATTCGGTTGCAACAACCTGGCGCTTTTCATCCAACACTTCTAGTCTCAAGACACCCTTCCCCAAAACTGCAGATTGCAAAACAGTTGACTGCCCCGAAGAAGCGGTTCGACGCTGTGGCTGAACAACCTGTCGCCAACGAAGTCGTAACGCAGGCTTGGTCGCGTCGATCCATGGGACTTCGAAATCGATCGAAAAGCGGTTGACGTCGAGCCACTTTTGGAGGGCTTCTGGCGATGGGTTTGTAACCTCCTGACAGGCTTGATCCAGCAATTGAACGGCAGTCTCCAATTGGAGACCAAAGAAGCTTCGAACCGCACCATCCATCGACTCCAGGCTGGCAATCCTGGCCTGATTATCCGCCGTTTGCCATGCTCGCTCGAAACGGGTCAATCGTCTGCCGAGTTCAAAACGCATGCCATCCAACTGTCCTACCGCTTCATTGGGGCTTAAAAAACCGCAAGAAAGCAGACAGGCGACGGTCAACCAAGCGATTTTCCGCGTGCAGAGGGTGTTTGGCATGGATCGCAGTCTTTCGAGACCTGTCGGTTATCGGCGACAAAAATAGGAAAACTGGCTTTGGAGAACTTCGTTCCGGTAAGGAAATTGGATACATTAACGGAGACACAGACAACCCGAAGCCCGAGACAACTCCTCTTTTCTATAAAATCTCCTGATTCCGTTCGCGTCTCTGAGAAGGGAGCGGTGATGACGGAGCGGGACAAGCAAGTATGCTGACTCCTCGAAAAAAAATCCGCCCTCGATCGCCGACACGACCCATGCGAAGGACGCTCCGATTCGATTTGTTGGAAGAGCGAAGACTCCTTGCCGGTCTTGATGGCGGAGTCTTGAAGGTTCAAGTGTTCGAAGACACGAACTCTCAAAGAGCCCCTTCGGATACGACTCCACCTGCGGCAGAACGAGTTGTTTACATCGATCTGAACCGTGACGGTTTTTTCCAAACCAGGGAGCCATATGCCATCACGGACCGAGCGGGCTATGCGACGTTCGAAGGACTGGAACCGGGCGAATACTCCGTTCAATTACTTGGTAACCAACGGTTCGTCGTCGAAACAACCTCCAATCGACCAGCGGAAACCGGAACACTCACATTGGGCACGGGGATTCGACGAGCGGTCGCTTGGGAGTCCGATTCGACCGGTTGGTTTGCCGGCGCGCGGACATTGGAGAAGTGGAACGTCGACCGCGGTGCAAAGTTGCAAGAGTTTGATTTGGGGGGCGAGATTGAATCGATCGCATTGCTTGACGGTGCGCAAGTGATCGCGATCGTTAAGCCCGACAGCGATAACTTGTCCGAGAGTGTGAATCAGATTGTGTCGGTCCATTTGAGAACCGGCGCAGTGGAGTCGATTCCGGGCTTCAAGGGCTTGGACTCGTTGACGATCGTTGGCAAGGATGTGTTGGCGTTGTCTTCGACCGACCAAGGAAAGGGCGTTTTCCGCCTTCCCACTGCATTGGATGTGGCAACGGCGCAAACCGAAGATTTGCCCGCTCCGGAACTCGATGGACTTACCATCAACAGTACCCTGCATGCGATCGGTTCGAACAGCATTGTTGTTCTCGAGCCTTTATCCGAAGGAACGCGGGTGTCGTCCTTCGAGAAGACGTCCGCAGGATGGAAGCTCTTCGCCGAACGCACGTTCGAATCGAATCAGGTCCGCTTTGCAAACGCACTAACGGATTCCAGTATTTTTGCGATCGAAACCGAGAATGGGATTGCGATCTTGAATAACACCTCCGGGCTTCCAACGATGGAGGTACTGGAGCAAGCGATCGGCCCCACCACGTTCGATGCGAGTCGAGGTCTTTTGCTGACACGGTCACGCAACGACGCGGCGCGAGTTTTGGGTTGGTCTCAATGGGATTGGAATCAAGCCCTTTCACTGTCCCTCCCTGATGCTTGGAGTGGTGAAACGAGCCTGGAGGATTGGTCGCTCGGCTATTTGAATGACACATTCGTCGCAATAGTCGATGGAACAGTTTACAAGCACTCGCTGACCGCTTCTGGCGGAACAACGGTCGAGATCAGTGATGGGAGCCTTGAACAGATCGCGATCGGTGTTCGCTCGCGCGGATGGAATCGTGCACCCTCACTCCGTGAATTGCCGGACTTCGCAACGGATGAGGATGTGCCCCTTCCATTACCAAGCGAAGCCATTTCGAACTCAGGCTCGGATGCTGACGGAGATACGCTCTATTACTTCGTGCGATCCCCAGGAACTCAAGGGCGACTTCAATGGTCTTCCACCGCGTTCGCCGTTTACAACCCAACACCCAATGCGAACGGTCAAGATCGATTGGGTATTCAAGCCTTTGATGGACTTCAATGGTCCGAGATGCAGTCCCTGCGCATCGATGTTCTCCCTGTGAACGACCCGCCCGAAGGATTCTCTGGCCAAAACGAATATCGGATTCCGGAACAAGAACCTGGATCGGTGCTCGGTCGGTTTGGAGTTATCGATGCGGATCGAGATGCTGTCTACCGATATGTGGTGACGGACGGCCGTTTTGTCGTTTCCAACGGCGTTCTCTCCTTAGCGGAAAATGTCGCACTCGACTACGAAGCGTCATCGACCATCGTCCTGACGGTCCATGCGGTAGAACTCCGCAATGGCGACACCGTTCGCACGCAGGTGACCGTCCATGTCCAGGATCGGAATGATCCACCCCAGGGAATCATCCTTTCCGGCAATGGCTCGATACCAGAAAAGGTAGCTCCGTATGTGGTTGGAAACATCGGTGTCATGGATCCCGATCGATCGGAAGTCTATGACATCAGCGTCTCAGACCCACGTTTTGAAGTCGTAGACAATACCGTCCGAGTGAAATCGGGTTCGGGTGTCACCTACGAGGAACCAGGTTGGGTTGAATTGACCTTTGTAGCTGTCTCGCGTTCCTCAGGGGACACGCTTCACCGTACTGAGCGCTTGCGAGTCATCAAAGATGACACGCCTTACCACAACGATGCGAATCCCACGGATGTGGACGGCGACGGATATGTCACACCGCTTGATCCGCTGATCATCATCAACTACATCAATACCCACGGCTCTGGGCCAATAGCGTCCGGCGAAGGTGAGGCAGGGGGTGACTTGGACGTTGACGGTGACGGCCGCATCAGTCCCTTGGACATTTTGATCGTTATCAATGCCATCAACTCCCAACGGCATCAAGGGGATGGCAAGGATGGATCGGGCAACTCCGGCGGCGGTCAGCCACCGTTAGGGGAAGGTGAAGGGAAGGGAGACGTCTCGTCGCTCCAAGCCGGATTCTATGAAGAAGACTTGCCAGGCAGACGCAATCGATCGACGAACGGTATCCCAACTCGATTGCGTTAGTCGCGGCCCGCTCTAAAACGCATGTGGGTGCCCTCGATACATCCACAATCCCAAGCCTGGATTTCGAACGAAATAGAATCGCTCGCCGGAACGAGAGGTATGCCAACCATCCTGAAGTTCATGGATCCGGTATTCGTGCATCGCCGCCTTCCAATCTCCATAGCCGTAGCCCACCATCTCGATTTCGCTTTGAGCCAGCCCACCGGGACAATACTCGACGCGGAACCGATTCTCCGTGGAGCCATGAACCAAATGAGCGGCCACGGATAGGTGACTCGCCAGATCTTCGTTGTCTTTTACGGCTTGCATGATTTCGGGAGTGGTTCGGTAGCCATACTTGCGAATCAAACCGTCCACATCCTCATGCTCTCCGAACTTGGCGACGCCTGGAGCGATTACGACCAGTTTCCCCCCATCCGCGATCGCCATACGTGTGCGATAGATTGCCTTATTCCCCACCCACGTCTTCTTGTACTTCTCTGGGTCCATCCATACGACCATCGTGGCAGGAGCGGTATCCAATCGAAAACAATTGACTTCTGCAGCCAACTCACCCGCTCGGAAGAAAACGGAATGATCATCGCCGATGAACAGTCCTCTGACGACCGGCCCAGCATCTGGTGTCGATTCTACAACCGTCAACACGTATACAATGGGTAGGTCCTTCAGGAACAGCTCTGCTCCTCGATTCAAGATTCGGCGTAGAGGATTGTCGCAACGCCCCATAATGCGCTCGCAGCCGTACAAGGCGCTTAGGTAATGGCTGTCGTCGATCCCAGCCGCTCCGCCTGTTCCCACGAAAATGTTCTTCGTGTAGTTGGCCATCCCGATCACTTCGTGTGGAACAACTTGGCCAATGGACAGAATGAGGTCATGCCCTCCATGCGAGATCAAGCGATTGATTTGAGCCGGCCAAGGCTTGTCATAGATCCCCTCGGTTGCTTGGGACACGAAATCGGAATCGACCCATCCCAGAGTTTCCACATCCGTTTTGTAGCGGTGCACACGGATTAATGATCTCGGCAAATCGCCGAACATTTTCGACAATTCGTGTTCATTCATCGCTTGATGCGTGCCTAAAGCCGGCATCACATCGGTTAATCGGTCTCCCAGAAGCTCCCGCGCGACCCTGGTGATCGAGCCAGCATCCGAATCCATTCGCGTATGGTCAGGCGGTACGGCCATAACCTTGGCCGGATGACCGAAATGTTCCAGCACGGAAGACAACGCCTTCCGGTAATCTTCCGTCCCCAAAGCATGTTGGGGACTTCCTTGCGTCCAGTAGAGAGTCATCGACTTTTCAATATCTTCGGGGCAGTGGTAGGTGATGTTCCGCCGAGAACTGCCCAGTATACCGAAAAGACGATGGCGATCCGAGAGCTAGGCAACCGGCGCGGCGAGATAGGCGGCCAGAGGCTTCTCAGGCTTCGGCAAATTGAGGATCGGAGCAAAGCCTTCCATCGCTTCGTCGACCTTGGCCATCAACTCCGGCAATGAGATTTGGTGATTCTGGTCGATTCGCTCGAACCAAGATTGGAATTCGGATTCTTCCGACCATTCCGTGTCCTTGCATGCTGGCAACAAGGCGGCAAGGGCGACACACGCGGCGGCAATCTGCGGTTTGCTACCCGACAAGAGTTCATGGACCGACGGATGCCGCTCCACAAGGACGGCAAAGTCTTCAGGTAAATGCCATCGGCGGCAAAGGTGGGCAGCCGCTTGAGCATGGTCCCAACCAAAAGCTTCACGCTCCAAGGACGATAGACGCAATCGCTCCTTCACACGTCGTTCCAACATTTGTTCGTATTGAGAAGGTAAAGCCTTCAGCAAGAAGGGAATGGCCATGTCTTGCAGCAGCGCGGCAGCAAACAACTCCTCCGAGTTGGCGAGTCGCAATTCGCGGCCCAACGATCGTGCAAACAGGGCGCGTCGCAAGGAATCCTGCCATAGACTGCGAAGATCGAATGGGCCGATCTTTGGGTTAGGAACGATCGAGAATACCGCGCTCCAGAGAGCGAAGTTCTTGATGGTTCGAATGCCAACCAAGGTCAACGCTTGCTGAACCGAGGAAATCTCGCGTGAGAATCCAAAGTAGGACGAGTTGACGAATCGGAGCACTTGCCCCATCAATCCTACGTCGGCTTCAATCGGCTGCGCATAGTCGGCAGGGCCTTTGTTTGGGTCTTGTGACAACTCGAGCAACTTCATCGCGCTCGTGGGCAGTGCCGGGATCTGCGTGTTGGCGAGGACGTCAGCGAGCGATGGCTTGAGCTTGAGAGTCGACATATTCTGCATCTCTGAAGTGAGGGATGGAAGACGATGAATTCGGACCTGACAGTCGATTGCGGTTCCGGTCAAAGCATAGAACCGGTTCTAGTGCTGGCAAATTTTGCTGCGACTTTTCTGCCTGGAGAAAAGGATGGTTCTGCGTCGATTCGCTCCGCCTTTGACGATTAGTGCGACTGCGCCCGCTGCAACGTCAACGACCTCGGAATTATGAGCAAGAACGGATGTTCCCCAAGGTGGGGGAATCCCATGCGTGAGGTATTTGTTGCTATCGCTTCTTTTGTTTCTGCCAATCGGGATTTCAAATCCGCCATGGAACTGGTTCAAGTCCGAAATTTGCGTAAATCCTATTCCGACCACCAACGGGAGCCGTTCGTGGCGGTCGATTGCTTGAATTTCAACGCCAGGGCAGGCGAGGTCTTTGGGCTCCTGGGGCCTAATGGGGCAGGAAAGACGACGGCATTGCGTATTCTGGCGACGGTACTGCAACCGACTTCGGGGCAAGCGTTTGTTTCGAACTTTGACGTGGTTACCCAGGCCGAGATGGTGCGCTGCTCCATTGGTTTCGTATCCAACAATACCGCCATCTACGATCGGATGACCGCCCGAGAGATGGTCGAGTTTTTCGGACGATTGTATTGCGTTCCGTCCCTGTTGCTGCAGGAACGAATCGAGAAACTATTCTCACAACTCAACATGAACGACTTTCGAGATGTCCCTGGCGCGAAGCTTTCGACCGGCATGAAGCAAAAGGTGTCGATTGCTCGCGCCTTGATTCATGATCCGCCGGTACTGATATTCGACGAGCCTACGCTTGGGCTAGACGTCTTGGTCACACGTTCACTTCACAACATCATTCTCGAGCTCAAAGAGCAAGGGAAATGCATTCTCTTTTCGACCCATATCATGCGCGAGGTTGAACGTCTCTGCGATCGTGTTGCGGTCATGCACCGAGGCCACGTACTCGATTCCGGTACGCTGGAAGAGCTTGCGA
>JALOQW010000173.1 GCA_025459275.1 Pirellula sp. | reverse complement strand
GCGATGGATCCCTCGACCGGCGAGGTCTTGTGGCAGAAACGGCTCGGAGGCGATTTCAGCAGTTCGCCCGTGGTCGCCAACGGTCGCTTATATTGTTTCGATGAACAAGGCAAATCCCACGTCGTCGATGCCGAAGGGAACGTATTGTCGGAGAATACCCTCGATGCTGGGTGCCTGGCATCCCCTGCCGTGATCGGCCGCGATTTGATTGTCCGAACACGAACAAGCCTCTATTGCTTCCGCGAATCAAACGGCGAATGATCCATTAACAAGTCAATGTGCCGAAGTGGCCGATAGAGCACGGCCACTTTGATCGGAACTACCAACCTGATCGGCTGAAACCGCTGGAATCGTCCGAGCCGGAACTGCTACCTCCACTGGAACCGCCACCTCCACCTCCAAAGCTGCCACCACCACCGAAGCCACCACCGCCTCCCCCGAAGCCACCGCCGCCACCAAATCCACCGCCACCGAAGCCGCCGGGGCCGAAGATCGAAGGGCCGGAGCCGCCGATAGGACCGATGACGACACCGCCGTAGCGAGCGGCTTCCTCGGCCATTCGTTTGCGGCGGCGACGTTCTTCTTGTTGTTGCTCTTCCATACGTCTTGCAGCTACTTCCCGCTCGGCGCGCTGCACGGCGGTGTGGGCTTCGTTGTAAGCGCGGCGGCTGGCTTCCAATGCCGATGCGTACTGGCCGCGTTGGAGTGCAGCGCGGGCAGCTTCAAGCGACCGGACACCTGCAGAGTCCTGAACGCGAATCCCCCATGGGCCCGTCCAGTGTTCGGCGTCGTAAACCATTTGTGAAGCTTGCTGGAACGCCTCCAAGGTTTGATTGGCCTCTTGCAGTTCTTTGTTCAGTTGCTTCGACACAGCAGATAGGTCGGACTGGATCGATGCCGATCGGGAGCTGATGGAACGCCAATCTCCATGGTCCTGTGCGAAGTCGTGTTGGATGTTCAGTAGATTGCGTTCCAAGAGATCGACACGTCGAACTCCTTCACTGGTGGCCGGTGAATCAGGAATGCTGTCCGCTTGAGCTTGCTTGACATATTGGTTGGCGACCTGCCATTGCTGGACCGCTCCCTCAAGCGCCCGTTGTGCCTCGGCGTAGCCATGACGATCGGAGACCACCATCCCTTCCAGCTCGGAGATTCGTTTGTGAAGCACGACGAGTCGGTTCGAGAACTCGAACGGGTTCGTTCGATTTTTTGATCCAGAATACTGGTGTTGGACCTGTTCGGTTTGATTAGCGACCGCTTCGATCTGATCCAGAGTTGGGACCGTCACCATCCGGTCTCGCCGCGCATCGAGGAGCTGCTCCATCGAAGCCACGCAGCTTGTCATCCATTGCTCATTCTCTACGACGGTCTTCTCGAGTCGCTGTAAATGTTCCTCGACGCGATCCAATCGGATATCCATCTGTGTCACCAACGATGCAGCTTCCTGAACCCTCCCCATCGAAGATAGAATTTTCCCCTGGCGATACCATTCTTCGGCAGAGACGAGGATCGATCGGCACGCATCCGCCCGTTCGCGTGCTCGGTCGATCAGCTGCGGTGCTTGCTGACTTTCTCGATCGATGGCGGGTTCTGCAGACTGCGCGTCCGAGTCGCCGTCGCTTGGCGCCGAATGGGAATATGCCAATCGCAATGCGTCCGAGGTGTATTGCTGTTCCGCGTGTTGCAATTGACCCCAAAGGTTTTCGACGCGCGTCAGAGCGTTCTGCAAACGTTCCTCTTCGGCACCCATGCGGGTCCCGAATTCTCGCGATGCCTCGTGCGATGCATGGATCGTTTCGTTGGCTTGGGCGACATCTGCATCGCAGCCTTCCAATGCTTCGCGACAGGCTTGGGTTTTTCCTTGACGGAGCATAGTGGATGCGGCTTCGAGATTGCGCCGGGCCAAGACCACCAAGTCGTCAGGGTTCAGATTCGGTTCTACCAGCAACCGTTCCGGTGGGAGCGATAGGCGCTGGCCAAGCTCGCGACGTGCATCTTGGATATCTTGTTTGAGTTTTTCGATTTTCGGTGCGGCATCATCTCGTATCCGAGTCGCCAACGCCATCGCTTCGCGGGCGGTTGCCATGAGTTGCTGCATCGATTGCTGCCATGATTCGACTTCCGATGCAATCGATTGCTGGGCGGCCTGCTCTAGCAACTGATTGGCCCATTGCGAACGCTGTTGCAACTCGGATTCCATCCATGGCGTGGGATATCCGAGTTCCCTCAACTTTCCGGAGAGCGAGATCATCTCGGGAAGTTGCTCAAGCCGAAACGCTTCCATCGCATCGGCCAATCGCTTTGCTTCCCCAAGTTTGCGTTGTGCTCGCTGAATGGGGCCTTCGATGGCCGTGACGGCATCGGTCGACGACAATGTCTCTGCTTCCCTAAGATCACTCTGTGCCGAAGGGATCAACACATCAAAGTAATTGGGCGCGTCCAGCAAGCCGTCGCTGGAAGCAGCGTTGGACAATCGAGCGTCCTGGTCAAGGGCCTTTTGCAAGTCGGACTGTACTTGGTTCAGCTTGTCATTGACCTGGATCAAGGATTGTTCCAGCGTTTGGATCGCTTGAGCTGCTCTCTGGCGGCGCGACTGAATGGCTTGATAAATTTCATCGAACGTCAGAACCACTTCGTCAGGGACCTCGTTGGGCTCCGGTTGCCCTGCATCTTTGGCTTTCTGCCGAATGATGTCCATAAGAATGAGTGGGATACCTGTGGCGCGTGTGAACTTGAGAGGTGCGCCGGACAGTTTGTTGATGCTCTCCTCGAACGGTTGTCGACTAAATGTAGCCACGATCGACTCCCAGACCCCTTTGGGATTCATCAACCCGCGCGCCTGTTCGATCACGCGACGTATCTCCTTGTTCATGATGAGCAAGTCGTCGATATCGTTGATCGCTCCGAGGCTCAAGTCGCGTGTCGCGCCGGTGTACCCTCGCTGCTCAATACGATCCCTCGACCCCAACAAGTCAGCGCTCTGCGAGAAGAGTGCATCCAAGCCATCGGTCTCTTTGGATACCGAAACCTCACGATCCTTCAGCATGTCTTCGGCTCGATCCATTGCTGGTTTTCGCATGCGGTTCAAGACCACCAGTACGCCGCAGAACAAGAGTGCCACAGCACCTGCGACACCTGCCAAAACTTGGCGAATCAGTCGCCAGCGGGCTTGCTCCTGTTCGATGCGTTCCCTTTCTTTGGCGACGGCGATGCGGCCTTCGGCGACTTGCTTGTCCGCTTCTCGCAGCGATTGAGTCACATCGATGTCGCCGTTGCGAACCTTCGTATCAGCCGTTTGCAGGAGTTTTTCGATTTCCCGGACCTGATTGCGAGCAACTTGATTTGGGGCTTGGGAGAGTTCGGAAACCACCCCTTCCAGCTCTTTCCGATTCGATGCGTAGCCTTCGAGAGCCGCATAGCCATTGAGATAGGCGTCCATTTCCGAACCGAGTTGCTTGAGCCGCTGCTGGTTCTGCGCCGCATTTTCGGCATTCAATGTTGATTCGATGCGCTGGATCTCGTCGCGCCAAGCATCCAGGGGCGGGTTTGCGAGTTCGCCTTGCGCACCAGGTTGCCCTTCTCGCAGAGATTGCTTTCCTTCGTTGACTTGAGAGATCAACTCTTTGAGATGCGACAGCGATTCGTTGGCGGACTGGAGGTCTCGCAACCGCTCCAGTTCTGCTTGTCGCTCGGACTCGGTTTCTTCGCGGATAGCACGGTCCAAGCGTTGATTGATCGACTTGACCGTGTCCTTGACGGCATCCACGATCCGACCGCCGCTTCGCATCGCGCGAAACGCAGGTTGGTCCAACTCCCCGATCCACTGGGTACGACCCAAGCCGCGTCGGTCTTGGGCTTCCGAGGAGAAGTAACTGAACTTTCGCTCTTTCAAGAACAGGACAAAGATCGCACCATCCGTTTCCCCTGTGGTTGGATGGGACAGTTGCCCGAATGCCGTCTGATTGGTGAGTCCCTTTCCGAGAGCGAACTCGACAGCATCCATGCCGAAATAGGTACGTCGATCCGCTGCCAAGAACGATTCCCCTTCGGCATCGCTCATCAACACAACCGTCCAATGCGGTCCGTTGGTCGCGAGCCAACTGGCCAGATCGGAAAGTTTCGAGGCAGAGACACCGATGTCTCCTTTCACGAAGAGCCTCGTTTCCGGACTCCAGCGTTGGATCACATCTTGGGCCGAGTCGATTTTGGTATAGCCTGACTCCGTGGTCGCGGAAGTCCGTTGCGCCCAAACGGTATCGGGCCAGAGACCTACGAGAAGCATGCTCGTCGCCAGAGAGTAAACTAAAACCAAGGTTTTCATAGAAAAGGATCCGTTGCGGGGAGTTAGTTCAATCCAAAGGCTCGATGCAAGGCTTCGATTGCTTCCGGAGGCATGGTCGCGATCGATCCGATACTCTGCGCGTCGATGATGGCTTCCGCGGTCGATTCGAGAACCTCCAAGCGATCAAACACATCGAGGATACTCGTTCCAACCACAACGGCTCCGTCATTGTCTACGATAGCCACCGGCGACTTTGGTGCAACGATTTGTTCAATACCGATTTGCCCAATGCCGTATTGAACGCCATATTTTATACGGGGGACTTCTCTTAGAAATAGGTAACTTTCCGGGATTGTGCGAGCGTCAAAATGAGCATGGGTGATGCTGAACGCGGTTGCATTGACCGGATGGGCGAAGACGATGGACTGGATTTCGGGATGGCGGCGGTAGATCGCCTGGTGCTGTCGTGTTGCTCGGCTCGGACGCTTGCCTGCTTCGCAGCAATCCCTGTCGATCCAGACCAGATCATCGATGCGAAGCCGTTGGCGATCTTTCTGGGATGGTGTGATGAGAAAGGATTCGCCGTCGATGCGGGTTGAAAAACTCCCTTCGGTGCTGATCAACAGCCGCTGTCGGCATCCACGTCGAAGAAACTCGATCAATTCACGTCGAAGCTCCTGTTCGCGAGACGTGATGGATGGAGGCTCGGTCTCATTCAGTTGGAGTTTGCGATCTTGGGCCCATTGCAGCTGGGAATCATCGAGAAAATTGACAGGGCCAAGGTGCGAAGCTCGGATGAGTGTTTTGCTCGCGAACTCGAATGCTTCAAAGCGTTGAAAGGCGTGGGACAGGGAGTCTCCTCCGACGACGACTCCGTGATTTTCGAGAATGACGCTGTCGCAACCTTCGCGAAAGGGTTGTGCGATGGATTCCCCCAGTTCTTTGCTGCCGGGCAAGGCATACGGAGCGAATCCGATTTTGCCGCACATCCAATGCGCTTGATGGAAGATGCGGGTGTTGGGCATCTGACGGCAGATGCTGTAGGCGACGAGGGCGACGGGGTGGGCGTGAACGATTCCGCGTATGTCGGGGCGTTCTCGATAGATGGCTTGATGGAAAGGGAGTTCGGAGGATGGGACGTGACGCCCCGTAGTGGAACCATCGGCGTGGACGCAGACGATATCTTCACGCGAGAGACTCCCTTTATCGACTCGTGCAGGGGTGATCCAAATAGAGCCATCTGCATCGCGGATGGAGAGATTCCCACCGGACGTGGTCGTCATCCGATAGCGGTAGATGCGTTCCATGGTTTGCATGATCTCATCGCGAGGATGGACCAGCGGTCTGATTGCGTTCATGTGTGGTTCCTTTGAACCCACATTCTACGCCGATTTCCGATGCAAATGGACTACGCAGCGCGTCGCGACTCTCTCTGAAGAATTTCGCCCCGGTCGTTGACTTCCTCGAAACGGACGGCGACCTGGCGAGAGACTCCGCTTTCCTGCATGGTCACGCCGTAGATCGTATTAGCAACGGTCATGGTTTTCTTGCTGTGGGTCACCACGATGAACTTGGTACTGTCCAAGAATTCGTTGAGAACTGCGACGAAGCGCCCGATGTTGGCTTCGTCAAAGGGTGCATCGACCTCATCGAGGATGCAAAATGGGCTGGGGCGATACTGGAAAAAGGCCATGATCAGAGACACGGCCGTCAAAGCCTTCTCGCCTCCGCTGAGGAGGCTGTTGCTGAACGTGGTTTTTCCGGGTGGCGTCGCCAGGATCTCGATACCACTCTCGGGATCCTGTGGGTTTTCGAGAATGATGTCGGCCATTCCGCCGCCGAAGCTCTTGCGATAAAGCTGTTGAAAATTCGAGCGTATGGTCTCTAGCGTTTCGCTGAAGAGTGAACGAGAGTCTTCGTCGATCTTTTGCATGGTACGGATCAGACCGTCTTTGGCATCGAGCAAGTCTTGTTCTTGTCCGGCCAGGCGATCGTATCGTTGTTGGAGTTCGTCGAGTTCTCCGAGCGCTTCCATGTTGACGCTGCCAGCGGAAGCGATTTCTTGTCGCAGGTGAGCAAGATCGGCTTCGATGTCGCTTCGATTCCAGTTTTCCAAGCCCTCTTCAACTGCATCGGTTTGCAGGAGGTCCATCTGATACTCTGCGCGGTACCTGGCGACGAGATTCTCCTTGGTATCGAGTAGCCGAAGTTTTTCGTCGGACCATGAGGCGATGCGATCCTCGAACTTCTCGAGCTGGCGCTGCAATTGATCCACTTGTTTGGAAAGATCGATGATCTGATTTTGCTCAGAGTCCCGCTGGACCAACCAATCGCGGCGACGCTGTTCTGCAGCGATTGCGGATGCGTCGAGTTCTCGTATGCGTTCCGAGAGAACCCCGAGATGCTCGCTGGCTTGCGAAATTCGATTGTCGAGCTGGCTGAGTTGGTTCCTTGCTGTCTGCACATGCATCGTACGTTCCGAGGCATCGTGGAGAAGTTGTTCGAGCGTCAGCCGCAAGCCATCGAGTCGCTGTTCGTGCCGAGCTGCTTCGATTCGATGGTCGACCATACGCTGTTGGCTGTCTCGATACTTTGATTCACGTTCCTGGATATCGAGGGAAACCGACGCCAGCTGCGATTCAAGCGACGATTCTTCGTTTTGAAGTTCGATCCGCTCCTGGTCCAAGGCGGACAGCGATTGGTCGAAGGACTCACGCTGCCGGGTACACGCCTCCAGGTCCACTCGAAGTTTGTTCAGCAGATCGCGTTCGGTTTGTAGCTGGATTTGAACGGAGTGAATCTTCTGTTCGACGGCTGCTACCTTTCGCGCTGCGTTGACGACTTGTTGATCGCATTGGTGCACTCGCTCATCGGATTGCCGTTGCTCTTGTTCCGCAGCATCCCATGCCCTTTTTGCTTCCAAGAGGGTGGCTTGAACGGTATCGCGTTGTTCGGAGGCAACCTGCATTTCACTTCGACGCGAGACCAATCCGAGTCCAGCTTGGAGCGAACCGATGGTGATGCTCCCGTCACTATCGACCAATTGGCACTCGGCCGTCACAAACCGGAGCCCCGCACCTCGAAAATGGCTGAGATCGATCCGAGCAATGCGCGTACGAGTGGCTCGTGTCCCGCCTGGAAACGAACCAGTCGATCCGCACGTCCGACCACACCTCGGAGCCCGTCGAGTTGAATTTTCTCACCGGTCCGTCTCGTTGGAAGACGATCCATTCGCAGCAGCGTTACGCGACCGTCTGGAATCAATCGCCCTTCGTTGATCCAGTCAATCAGTTGTCCATCTCCCAGCACGATGGCGTCTGCATAGGTACCCAACGCCACGTCGACAAGCGGTGCCAAATGAAGATCCGTGGTGATCAGATCCGCCACAAGCCCGAGAATCGAAGTCTGACTGGCTTGAAACGTTGGATGCGAGTTGAGGAGCTCGTTCGCAGACCGCACCAACTGCTGTCCACCGCGACCTGCATTGGTGAATTGATCCTCTAGCTGAGCGAGGAACGTTAATCGTTCGGTGAGTCCCTGGATGCGAGTTTGCAGCTCGAGACAAATCTGTTGTTGCTGGCGACCTCTTTCTAAGGTTTCTTCATGAGCTTTCTTGGCCAGTTGTTTGGCCTCTTCTGCAGCACTGTATTCATTCCTGAAGCTTTCGAGTTCCTGATGTTGCTGCTCCAGTTCGAGTTGAACCTGGTCGATCCAACGCGATTTGTCCTGGATCTGTTGTTGGATGCGAAGCAGTTCGACTTCGGTCGATTCGAGGGCTTTGAATTGAGAGGAGGCATCGCTTTGTAGTTTGGATAGCCGCTGACGGAGGATATCCTTCTTCTGTCGAATATCTGCTTCCATGCGACGCGATTGAATCAGCAATGCGTCGCAAGACTGAACTTCTCGTTCCAGTTCCTCTGCGCGTTGCTTGGCCTGTTCGCATTCGAGTTGCTGCTGTTCGACACTTCGATTTCGATCGAGAATCTCTTCTTCACCGACCGTCACTCGGCGCTCGAGCGACTCGATACGGTCAACCAAAGTATTGCGTTCGTTGGCCCACTCCGTTTGTCGCTGCTCGTTCAGCGTTCTTTCACTGCAGGCTTGAACATGATCTCGTTGAAGTTCGGATATTTGTTTACTGCACGTATCGATTTCCCTAAGGATGTGGGAAAGCTTTTCCTGATGGCTGTTAAGGCTCTGCTGGACAGCTTCAACCTGATTCTTGCATTCATCGCGCAGGAGTACCGCTTCGTCGATCCTTTGGCTATTGGAAGATACTTGAGTCTCTATGTCGCGCAATTCCAGCAGGCCGAGTCGCGTGCGCAATCGCATCGACTCAACAGTCCATTCGCGGTAACGCTGAGCTTTGGATGCCTGTTGCTTGAGAGTTGAAAGCCGTTTCCCTAACTCGTCGACCATGTCGCGAATTCGCAGCATGTTCTGATCTACTCGAAGTAGTCGTCGTTCGGCTTCGGCTTTTTTCGCTTTGAATCGGGAAATGCCGGCCGCTTCCTCGAATATGGCCCGTCGATCGCGAGGTGAGGATTGGAGAAGACGGTCCACCTTGCCTTGTTCAATCAAACTATAGGAATCGACGCCTACGCCCGTTCCGCGAAAGAGATCGCGCACATCCTTGAGTCGGCATGGCTGACCGTTGATGGCATATTCGCCTTCGCCATTTCGATAAACGCGCCGACAAACGTGGACTTCATCGGCATCCATCGCGAGGGATCGGGAGCGATTGTCGAGGATCAAGATCACCTCGGCGCTGTTAGCCGGCTTGCGACCACCTTCGGCCGATCCCTTGAAGATGACATCGGTCATCTCCGCACCCCGGAGTGATTTCGCACTCTGAGCGCCTAGAACCCACTTGATCGCATCGACGACATTCGACTTTCCAGAACCATTCGGTCCAACGACGACGGTGATGCCATCTGGGAAGTCGAATCGAGTCCGATCGGCGAAACTTTTGAATCCGACCAGTTCTAATGCCTTGAGCATGACTAAGGCTGATTACCTTCTTTGGGTTCCAGGGAGGAAGCTTCCTCCTCTTTCTCCTTGGTTGTCAGGAAACTAGGCCAGGAAGCAAGCGAGATACCGCTACGCTTGGATTTGCCGTTGGCCGCACGGGAAGCACTGTCGACGTGCACGGTCTCGAGGATCTGCTCCCCCGACTCGGTCCCACTGGCATCCCGTTGGTAAACACGACCTGCACGCGGACGTGGGTTCATGGCTATCGGGATTCCCAAACTTTTGCTGGAACCTAAATGATCCATCATGTGAACCACGTCATTGTAATTGGCTTCGACCGTAGGCATGGCTCGAATGAGTGATTGCAAATCATTCGAGACAATGCTCTGAAGCACTTCACCATCCCCCTGACGCTTTGCGACGCGGACTAGACCACCAGGCAAAGGAACGATCGAAAGCGAAGGTGTTGGGGAGATTTCTTGGCTCAGATCGATCAATGCATTGCTGCCGAAGACTACCAACTCCTTGCGTTCCTCTAAAGAGACGATCGCCGTTGGAGAGCTGCTTGGAATCTGGATCAATTGACAGATCTCACCGATTGGTTCGCCGAGTGTAATCGGATCACGGGGATTGCCCTGACGGATCGCAAGCAAGGCTCCATACCGGACTTCCGGTTCGGCTTCTTGAAGGAGGTCCAACAATGCTTCCCGTGAGGATGGATGTTCATTCACCCCAAGCCCAATCAAGCACACGGGTCGGAATGCGGGTTCTTGGATTGCCAACTCTCGCAGTACAGGAACACACTCCGGTCGATCGAGGTAGGCCAGAGAATAGGCCGAATGCAATCGCACCTCGGGATCCACGCACATCAAACCTTCGAGCAGGACTTCGACGGCTCGACCTTTTCCAATCGCTTCCAGTTCGCACGCGGCCTTTCGGGCCGTTTCCCGATTGACGAGTAGCTTGCGACATCCATTGATGCGTTCATCGATCTGATCTTCGGTCTCGCGGAAGCCAATCGACAGAACCGTCGACATGTAATGCATCGGATCCCACCGATACTTAGGTACGATCTCCAGGGCGATATGCCAGTCGTTCTTGCCTTCGGCCACCTGTCGCTGACGTGTACCATCCTTGAAGTAGAATCGCCGGTTGATCGAGTCTGCTATGGCTCCGACCACCATCACATGGCGCCAATCCTTGTTGACTCGAATGCCGAGCTTTGGAGCTTCGAGCAGTTTGCCTCCACCGATGACCACGCCCCGGAGCGGATTCAGTTTCTCCTCGCCTGTCACAGAAGTTGGCAGAGCCACGAATTCCCCCGATGCGACGGCCATTTCGCCACCATCTCGGACCTTGCCCTGGATCAACTGATACTCGCGGAGCGTGCTCGGCATGAGATAGCCATCTTGCAAATCCTTCGCATTGCAGGTCGAGGAGCATTCAACGATGACATCGAGTCGATCGCTCTTGTTGTGGCTTGGATTGACCAAGATGAATGCCTTAGCCACGGCGGTCGAAGGGGAGTCGATAATCGTCTCGGCGTCGAGTACTTCATGGCGACGCATCTCCGTAAGAACCATGTCACGCTGCTGGCTAGGCTCAACAATCCCACCAGTTCCAGGTAGATTGCTAATCAGTCCTATGGTGTCAAATCGCTGGATCGTCAAACCGAGCGGCGTCGCGATTTCACCCGCCAATCTCGGACGATCCGGATCGGCGAGCTTTTCTCGCATCAAACGAATCTCTTTTTCATGCTTCTCCTCCTTCTTGCGCGTAACCCAAGATTGGCATCCCATGCTCACAACTACGGAAGGTAGCAGCAACAAAGAGAGGATCAGCAGCAGGCGGTCACGTTGAGTGTCAGCAGCGGATGGGAGCATCGGCAGTACCTGTGTGAAGGAGGGCCTTGCCGCACCAGCCGAGTGCACAAGGACTTAGCGTGGATAGCGAGAATGACTGCGCAGCGTCAAGAGTGAACGCGGAACATTCGATGATCGAGAGAAACTAGGCATTCTGCGCTGTGAACGCTAGCACTTCTTCCAGTCGGCTCGCATTGCAAGCCAGCATAACGACTCGATCGAATCCGAGGGCGCAGCCGCAGCTCGGCGGAAGCCCATGCTTCATGGCTTCGAGCAACGGGTTGTCGAGAGGCAACGGGAACTTTCCGTCACGAATGCGTTGCTCATTGGCGGCATGAGCTCTGGCCTCGAGTTCGCGATTCTCGAGGAGCTCATGATATCCGTTGGCAAGCTCCACCCCTCGGTAGAACAGCTCATACCGCTGGGCTGTCCGGGGATCGCTCGGATCCAGGCGAGCCAAAGCGGCCTGCGAGGCTGGGAAGTGTGTGACCAACACAGGTTGTTCCCAGCCGAGGTTGGGCTGAACCAGTAGCGAAAAGATCAGGTTCACCCAGTCATCCCAGTCTTGACTCCAAGATTCGGAATCGACCAGCCCACGTTCGATACTCAATGCGGCCATTCTCTCAAGTTTGGCCGTCCACAGGTCCAAACGCGTATGGCTGAACCAAGCGTCCGCGAAGGTCATTCGAGTTGCGGGGCGGGTCGATAGTAGGGTTTGGCAGAGCAGATCGAGCGTTGTCAATCCTTGATCGAAATCCGCATCCAGCTCGTACCATTCAGCCATCGTAAATTCTGGATTGTGAATCGAGCCAAACTCGGTGGAGCGAAACACGGGTCCAAGTTGATAGATGCTCCCCATTCCAGAAGCGAGCAATCGCTTCATCGATTGTTCTGGGGATGTCTGTAGGAACCAGGTGTCCGTAGAGCTGGGACCTAGAATTTCGTTACCCTTCACGCGGATGGGATCCAAGTGACGATCGATCACGCACCATCGAGACAGTATCGGAGTTTGCACCTCGACGAAATTCCGCTCGTCGAAGAACGATCGCAAGGCGCGAGCCAGCTCAGCGCGACGAATCAAGTTTGCGATCGGGGCTTGAGTGCGAAATTCGATGCCCATTGAGATTCTTTCGACGATTCGCGCTTATCGATTACCGTCGAAGATTGAGGAGCTCGTCGAACAATTGCTGAGTTGCCGTAATGACTCGTGCGTTACTTCGATATTGGGTGCTCGCCAGAACTAGCTGCACCAAGTCACCACCGACATCGGAATTGGATAACTCGAGCGCACCAGCGGAAATGGTCCCGATCCCGTTTTCGGAAGGAGCCCCTTCGATCGGCAGTCCCGTATTCACCCCTTGGGCAAACAGGTTTTGGCCTCGCTGCTCGAGTCCCCCAGGATTGGAGAAGCGAGCCAATCGCAATTGCCCAAGGTCTCGCGTGACCCCGTTGCTGAACACACCTCGAATCTTGCCATCTTCACCGATCACATAACTGTTCAAAACACCCGGCGGAGACCCGTCTTGGCGGGAAGCGGCCAGACTGGCGCTGGCAGTTGCTAAACCATTCAGTTGATTGAAATCGATATTGATCTGCAATGGCTTCTCGCTCGGGAAGCCGACCCGGTCAATCGCGATGGTGGAATTGGTGGCCGAGATGAAGCTGCCATTGCCATCGAATCGGATGATACCTGTTCCAACGTCGATGCCCGATCCGAGCCGCGTGGCATTGTCGGGACTATCGGCGTACCAGCGATAGATCGTCGCCTGATCCGTTCGGCTTTCGAGGACCGCAGTCATCCGAACACGAACGGGAAAGCCAAGTGAGTCATACGCAACGAAATCGGTGACGGCGCTTTGACCCTTTGCTTCCTGGATCGTATTGAAGGAGATGCCCGGTGTGGAAATGGTTCCATCGGGTTCCGTTAAACGGAGGCCTGAGAGGTCGATGGTGACCCCATTGTCGACACCTGTATTGCTCACGAATCGAATCGAGCCGTTGCTGATATAGACATTGGGTTGAAGCGTTCCGGTCTCACCTGGGATGGTGTTGGCAGAACCAACGATCGGATTCACGGGGTCCCCCGACTCGGTGATGATGCCAAGTGAGTTCTTCATGAAGTCCATCAACTCTTGGACGGTCGTGGAAGCGGTGATTTGGAAGTTCTTCTCGTCTAGGTTGCGGCCGCCTTTACGGCCACGGAACGAAAGGTCGCCGACCTTGAATGGATTCTGATAATCGAGACCATCCCGCGTGGTGACATCCACCAATCGTGTTGCAGCATCCACGGTCGGTCCATCCAGATTGACGCGCTGACGGCCGGGCAAACTCAGGTTGCTGATATCGGCGTCGGATCGGTTATCGGTATAGGATCCTGTCGGTGCGATCGTATCAACTAGATAGTACGAGTTGGGATCGCTCGCTATGTTTCGATAGATTCGGATCGAATCGTAAGCCGGAAATCCACCTTCCGGCGGAGGAACCGGCGGAGTTGGAAAACCGGTCAATATCGCGCGACCATTCGCCAGACTTACCGGGCCAACCAATGGCGATGGCCGGGACTCAGGCTCTCCAGCCTTGTAATAGGTGATCATATACGAGTAATTGCCGGTCAACCCCGTCGTATTCAACGCGGTCGTCGACGATGCAGCATTCGTATCTTGGAACGTTGTGCCGGCAGCAGCAGTGCCGACGAGAAAGTAGTCTGAGCCTCCAGGGGGTGTGCGATACACTCGGACCTGACTGTATTGAGTACTCGCATTCGGTAATGCAATCGATACGGTATTGTCCGAGTTTCCGTTGCCTGCCGGAACCGTGTAAGACAAGACCGATGATGGCATGCTTTCTTTGCCTTGGCTGTCCACATACACCAGACGATATTGGTAGACCGATCCCTCGACGTGATTGCCCCCGCCTCCTTCACTGGAAGAAAATGTGACCCCCACCGTAGTCGGCGCCGATGAGCCCAGGGCGGTCATGCCTGTTACGGGTGGACGAGGAATACTGCCATTGCCGAGGATCGTGCTCTGGATCACCTTCGCCGTATCGCCGACATCGCCGCGCGGTGTCAGTGTTCCTTCGACCGTCACCGAAGTGGTTTCCTTGGCGATCGCTTCGGTTCCCAAAGGAATGGTCAATGGGATCAGTTGGGTTGCCTGAATATTGAACTGGTCATCGACACCAAAACCGAGCAGCCGGTAGCCATCGGGTGTCACCAGTTCGTTATTGCTGTTCAAGCGAAAAATGCCGTTTCGAGCGTACAGCTTTTCATCTCGCGCACCGGATACTTGAAAGAAGCCGTCCCCTTGAATGGCCAAATCGGTCGGCGAGGAACTGATCTCAATCGTCCCTTGACGGAAGTTCTGATTGATCGCGGCGACTTGCACCCCCAGCCCCGTTTGCCTAGGGTTTCGACCACCATTGTCGTCGGTAGGCGCGGAACCTAGTGAAAGGGTCTGCAAGAACTGCGTCGCAAAGACAACGTCCGAGGACTTGAATCCAACGGTCTGCGAATTAGCGAGGTTGTTACCTAGAACGTCGATCTGCGTCTCCGCAGCGTTCATACCCGTTAAAGCTGTGCTCAGCGCGGATGCCAAACCCATAGAGACGAAGCTCCAAGCATCAAGGAACCATTGCGAGGATCGAGTATGCTAGCCTTCGCCTTGGCGAGGCTATGCGTTCTCGACGATTTCACGAATGTTCTTGATATCGACAATCTGGGTTCCGACATGTACTTGGACCTGTCGCTTGTTCCGATCTTTTTCGTCAATCTTGACCGAGACGCTCGAGACTTCGCCGTTTACGTCTTTTGCCTCCTTGTCCAGCCCCTTGACGGTCTTTCCAATCAAACCGCTGGCCGTTGTCAGCTCCTGCGTGGTGGAGAAGCTTGACAGTGTCGACACCAGTTGATCGTTGGCCGTGATCGAACGCAGCTGGCCAATCTGGTCGAGCAAGGCTGCATTATCCGTGGGATTCAACGGATCCTGATTCTGGAGCTCGGTCAGCATCAAGTTCAAGAATTGCGTCACATCGATATCGTTCAAACCACCCGTAGTGACCGTATTCGGATTCGTTGCGCCGTTAGATGCGAAGGGATTGCTATCGATACGGGACATGTCATTTTCCTTCTAGAGACGATCAGTAGCGACCAGTGGAACCCGGCGCAGTAGACGGATAGGGGTAATACGACGGATTCGGGGCACTGATCGGCCAAGGGGGAGAAGCCACGTGGGGCGTAGAGACTCCATTGTGAACCAATTGATGGACTTGCGCATTCGGCCACGCAACCCCAGACGCCGTTGGATTCGTTGTGGATAACGAAGTTGGTGCAGGGGTGTTCAACTGGTAGGTCGTCCCCCATGCGTTGGAGTGCTGTGTGGCAGGAAGCGATGCGGTGCGCGCTTGACTGTCACATGAACTTGGCGGGCGAAGCCGTTCATCCGCCGTGGTTCGGTGGCGGAATTCCGCCATCTTCCCTGACCTTTCGGTGGCGCGCCCGAACGCTGTGGGCCGACCGCCGACGGTGTGGATGACGCGCCATGGCACGGCGCATCGTGACAGTCCTGTCGCTCCTCGTCCTCGGCGCGGCGACCCTCCATGCCGGGCTCTGGTTCCTCGCGACATCGCGCCTGCAGGCCGAGGCCGAGGCCGGCTTCGCCGCCGAGGGGAAGGCGGGTGCGGTGATCGCGCACGGCGAACCGGTGCGCGGCGGCTACCCCTTCGCCGCGCGCGTGACCTTCCCCGAGCTCCGCTACCGCGGCGTGGTGCAGG
>JALOQW010000172.1 GCA_025459275.1 Pirellula sp. | reverse complement strand
AAACTGGCTCAATGGGTAACATCTCCCGATAACGGGCTCTTTGCTCGAGTCGCCGTCAATCGCGTATGGCATCATCACTTTGGCGTGGGTTTACTCGAGAAGACCAGCGACTTTGGATTCCAAGGGGGACGACCAAGCCATCCGGAATTGCTCGATTGGTTGGCAAACTGGTTTCGAGAGCACGGATACTCGCTCAAGCAACTGCATCGATTGATCCTGACGTCAGAAACATGGAAGCAATCTTCCCAGCTGCGCGATAACCTCAATGCCTCACGGGCCTTGGAGATCGACCGCGCCAACCGATTGCTGTGGAGACAGAATGCGCGACGTCTTGGTGCGGAGTCGGTTCGGGATAGCATGTTGCAGATCGCCGGAGTGCTCGATCTGCGAATGGGTGGGGAAGGCTACCAAGATTTTGCCATCGAGAGGATCGGAGACGCTCATTACTACCGGCATTCAGGAGAAATCGCTCCGAACTTGTGGAGACGCTCGATCTATCGATTTCGTGTACGCGGAGACCGAAGCCCTTTGCTCGAATCCTTTGACTGTCCGGACCCTTCGGCGGCAACTCCAGTGCGGAATACCACCACGACACCAACTCAAGCGTTGGCATTATGGAATAATGAGCTGGTGCTTGAGATGTCCGAACGCGTGGCAGCTCGATTGAGATCGGAATTTCCGAAGGTCGATTCCATCGCGTTGGCAACTGCCGCTTGGCGAGTTGTCCTTCAACGCTCCCCGGATCCGATCGAGCTATCCATGGCTGAACGTTTGGTCGAGGAGCATGGTCTCGAAGCACTTGCAAGAGTGTTGTTCAATTCGAATGAGTTTCTGCTGGTGGACTAATGACAAACCGATGGAATCGTCGCCAATTCTTTGAGTTCCCTGCCACTGGCTTGGCGACAGCGGCATTCTTGAGTTTGGCGCACCGTGAATCGATGGGCCACGGGAGCAACGACCGTATTCACGGCCCTCATTTTGCGCCCCGTGCCAAACGAGCCATCCACATCTGTTTGATCGGCGGGTTCAGCCAGGTGGATTCCTTCGATTACAAGCCCGCATTGTTCCAGCTCCATGGCAAACCCATTCCTGGAGGAACCAAGCCTGAGACCTTTTTTGGGAGCGCGGGGTTGTTATCAGCACCGCACTGGAAGTTCCGTCAGCGGGGCAAAAGTGGTCTTTGGGTTTCGGATCTTTTCCCCCACATTGCCCAGCAAGCCGATGCACTAGCCGTCGTTCGTTCGATGGTCGCTGATTCCGCGAATCACACCCCAGCTTTTCTGCAACAGATGACGGGCTTTCCCATGAATGGATTTCCTTCCTTGGGGAGTTGGTTGTCCTACGGGTTAGGGAGTGAGTCCGATTCACTACCGACGTTTGTTGTTCTGCCCGATGCACGCAGTTTGCCGAACGGGGGCGCATCCAATTGGGGGACAGGATTTCTTCCCGCGGAGCATCAAGGCGTATGGTTGCGTGGGGGCGATGAACCGATATTGGATCTCTTTCCACGACGAGGCATCGCACCGAAAACGGAACAAGCCTCGAGAGACCTGCTCGCGATGCTTAATGCCCGGCACCTTGAGACGAGGCAAGACAATGACATGCTGGGAGCGCGACTGAAGTCCTACGAATTGGCAGCTCGCATGCAAGTCTCTATTCCTGAAGCAGTGAACTTGGATGACGAGACGGAGGCGACGCTAACAAGTTACGGAGTGGGCAGTCCACAGACCGACGATTGTGGCAAACGATGCTTGTTAGCTCGTCGATTGATCGAGCGCGGCGTCCGGTTTGTCCAGATTTTCTCGGGAGGCTGCTTTGGTGGCAATCCACGCCATGGCTGGGACAGCCACGAAGATTGCAAGACAGACCATGAGCGCGAAGCAGCACTGATCGATCGTCCCATCGCAGCGCTGTTGGCTGATTTGCGACAGCGGGGACTTTTGGACGAAACACTCGTATTGTTTACGACTGAGTTTGGTCGCACCCCGTTCGCCAATTCACCCGAGGGCGTTGCGGGCTTGGGTCGCGACCACAATCCCGAAGGCTTCACCGTCTGGCTTGCGGGGGGCGGTGTACGAGGAGGCCTTTCCTATGGTCAAACCGATGAAATCGGATGGAAGGCCACTGAGAATTCCGTGACATGGCCTGATCTGCATGCCACGATTCTGCATCTTTTGGGTCTCGACCATCAACGATTGACCTTTTACCACAACGGCATCGACCGTCGATTGACCAACGTTCATGGCCAGGTCATCCAACCTCTATTGGCGTAATCCAAGCACGGTGTGAGGCTCGATGTGTGGCCTCTCGTTTAACAGTCAGCCGTAGGCGCACGAAAGCATCACCGAGGCCGAAGGTCGCAGACACCGCGAGCAACCGATCCGACCGAATCATTCGGTGCATCGTCTTGTTCTGACTGCTCTTTTGTTGTCCTGCTCGGGCTCAGTACGACAGAATCTCGCATTGCAAGCCACCCACTCATCTCGGATACCTAGCCGCAACGCGGCGCGATGAGAAAGCCCAGGGCATTGCCCTGGGGCATCACACCAGTAGATACCATAAGCCCTGAAAGGGAGAAATCGGATGTCACCATCGTTCCGGCAAGCGCTTGGGGCTGCACCCGCCAGTCATCGCATTTCGCCCCTTCAGGGCTTGGCTCCTGTCCGAAACGTTGGACCCAGGGCGTTGCCCTGGGCTATCACAGCACGCCCCGTTTGGGGCTTTCAACACGAAAGGCGCTCATTGAACGGCAAAACGCCCAGATTGCGATCGCAAGTACAGCGGCGTATCGAATGTCCGGAAGTTGTGCGAGGAGTAGACCAGATGCAAGAAGTCCCAGCATCAAGAACAACGCGCCCTTCAGCCAGATGATGCGTGGGTCAGTCAGATTGGCCATGGGAGTTTGTATCCATCTGGCATGGATGAGTCGTAAACCTTCAGACTCCAGAATTGAGCGGATGGGGAGGGATTCGAACCCACGGACGCCTTACGACGTCTCCGGTTTTCAAGACCGGTGCAATAAACCGCTCTGCCACCCATCCTTTTTTCGATCACGAGATGCGTGTTGTACCCACTTATGACCGACGATGCAACGTGATGGTTCGGAGGATCCAGGAATCCGGCTCACTGGTCCTTCTTGCCTTCCGTGCCCTCCGGAATCGGATCATGACCATGATCGTCGGTGGATTTCAGAATGGGATCTGCTCCCTGGACAACCAACTGGACTTCGTTGGGACCGTCGGGCTTAACAGTCAAAGTCAGCTCGCTGGTTGAGTACGTGCTGTGCTTTCGATTCACCACACCCATAGTGCTCGGACGGTAATTCGGAATTTCTTCGACGGGCACAAATTGAATGACGACGCAACGATGTTGACCAGCAACGGCACCATCGTTAGGTCGGTACGTCGTAAGGGTGAAGCTACCATCCAAGTCAATGTTTCCGGTCGCTTGAACACCGTGATCCACCGACTTGGTTTCTACTGTCCCCACCTTCACCGGAGAGCCGTTCGGAAAGACGACCTTGCCTTTCACTGGGTAGGTTTTGAGTTTGCCGCTGTCGCATCCGAGAGACATGGCGAACGTCACGATGATACTGACCAGCGTCACCAATCGGACAGATGCGTTCACTACTCCTCCAACACTACCGTGCCCCCGTCTCCTCGATTGCATAAGCGCCCCAATGTCTCTGTATCGATGTCGTTGCTGATGGATCGCACACTGCCGTCAGCTGCCGCGAACTGGCAGAATCCGCCGTGCCAACTTCCCCATCGTACCAAGTCGTTCCCTTCACCTCGCGGGTCCTTGGAGATCGGCGCGGCCGGACCTCCAATCCTTGCAAAGTTATACAGCTTGTCACCGTTGTAAATGAAGGCGTCCTGGGGCGATTGTCCTAATTTGCCGATGGGTACATGCATTTCACCAACCAATAGCGTGTTGCTCAACCCGTCGGTCACATGCCGATGGCTAATTCGATCCACCCAATTGGTTGGGATCCCATCCACACAACGTGCACGACTAGAAATGATGATCCCGGTTCCATTACCACCGTAATTGAAGTCCGTCGGCAGACCGGCCGAACCGGGTGACAAATCACCATGGTTGGCACCGTAATCGCCGACCGCACCCATCGCCGTCCCCCCACCTCCTGGAATTGGATACTTGCATCCGCACGGCAACGTTACCCAAATCGTGCCGGAGCCGATGATGTCCCCCAAACCAATGGCGTCGCCTGCCGATCGCCTCGATGGGCAACAGTACATCGGCAGATTTTGTGAGCGGACCTGGTCGCTATGGTCCCCATATGGAATCCCATAGTCCCACATCTTCTCTATGTTGCCTGCTTCCGCATAGGGCATGATGCGGACCAACCAAGTCGTCTGGGATCCACCGCACGATATCGAAGCCGGATCGCCGGGACGAGGTTGATAACGAGCCGGTGGGTAGCAGTTATTGGCGTGATGGAACATGTCCACAGCCAGTGAAATCTGGTGAAGGTTGTTTTTGCAACTCATGGCTCTTGCCGATTCTCGAGCCGATTGCACAGCCGGGAGCAATAGCCCTACCAACACGCCGATAATGGCGATGACCACCAAAAGCTCAACTAACGTAAATCCGGGTTTCCATTTTGATTTTCTCATTGCGATATGTCCTCAATCTTTTCATCGGGCGGATTCTTGGCGGGGGCTTCGCCGCGCATTTTCTCGGGAGCCTCGCTCCTCTTCTCTCCTTGGATCTTCTCTCTTTATTATGGGTTCCACGGGTCGATGAAGCAAACGATTCGCTTATTTGTCTCGAAGTCATGTGCCTACTTGACTCGGACCTTCATGCCAAGAATACTAAAGATTCTGTAATATCCAGCGATATTGAACGACCGGAGGTGCCTGTGCGTAAACATGGGCTCCCGGTGAGCGAGCGAACGACCGGTGACGGGTTGGTTTCCTTCGAGGTGTTTTGTGATCCCTAAACGAGCGAACGCGATCTCAACGGTCATCTTGATGACCTACGTCGCGTTTTCCTGTTTTGGCGGTCCGCTGCATCATTGGACACACCACAACTCATGCCAAAATGGATTCGGAGCCGTTGGATCGTGCGACAACGTGTCCAGCTCCTCGGTTAGACACTGTTGTTGCAGTCACGACGGCTCGAAGACGAAACCTCGTCCCAAGGTTGCAAAGGTCTGCTCACCGAATTTGGCCTCGCACGATTCGAGCCTGGAAAAACAATTCGAATCGCGATCCCAACCGTGCGATATCTGCTCGCAACTTTCGCTTCTGAACCAGTCTTGGACGGCCATCGAGTCGGTTAGTTATCCGGCGACGGACGTGCAATCGATCGTCCAAGAAATCCAGGCTAGGGGACGCTCGTGCTCCTTGATCCATCCCCGCAGTCGAAGTCCACCGATGTCACGGTACGCCTAGTGTGGCTTATGGTGCGCGGTTCGGATTAGCTCCGCGCTCGCTTCGTCATCAAGATAGACGGGGCGAATTCTCGGTTGGCTGGTGAGCGGGACGTATGAGATTATGGGTCAGGAAATGATCGACCGTATGGGGTCGGCCATGCACTACGACTTTTGCCCTTGGGCTAACAAGTATGTGTACTGGCTGAAACGCCCAATTGGATGGGTGGTATTGGCATTTTTAGCATCGTTGTTGCTCGGCATTTATGTATCTCACCAAGCCTACATGGCTGCAGGAATCATCGCAGCTGTCGGAGTCATTGGTGCCGCTTGGCCTTGGATTTCCATGATCGGCATTCGAGGCGAACTGAGCTGGAACCCGAGTCGCTGCGAGGAAGGTGACACGATCGACACGACGCTGACCATCGCCAACCGCTGGCCATGGCCCGCTTGGGGGTTAGTCGTACAAGCCGACGATGCGATTTCTGAACAAATCGATGCCCCGGAGCAACCGATCAGCCTGAGCAAGGTGCCGGCCTGGACTCGATCCCGGTTTCGATGGTTATGCCAACCGAAGGCACGCGGCGTTTACCCGAAGCGCCAGGTGCGTTTGACGACTGCGTTTCCCTTCGGTATCTGGTCATGCTCGCGAATGTTGCATGTTAGTGAGCCACTGATTGTCTGGCCGCGTTCCGTCCGCTTGACAGACGTTCCTGAGAATTCGGGCACTCAGCATCTTGGGATAGGAGGCGTATCGCAACGGGTTGGAGATGACGGAGATTGGATGGGGGTTCGACCTTATCGTGAAGGGGACTCCCTTCGACAAGTCCATTGGGCCCAGACTGCCAGACGCGACATGCTCGTGGTTTTTGAACGCCAGACCCGCAGCCGCCAAACAGCATCGATCGCTATGGACACGCTGGCGGCAGCCAACTGTTCTTCGGCAGAAAGCGACTGGATGTTGCGAATCTTGGTCTCTTTAGCAAACCACCTCATGCATCATTCATGGAATGTTCGAGTCCATATGGGTGGTCGCTGGCAGGTCTGGCATTCCGGTAACCGAGATCGATTGATGGATGAGATTGCTGCTTGGGATCCGCATGCAAGTCACAAGGTTTCGGAGCCGAACTTCGAGCGGGACTCGGGATATTCCATTGCCATCTCGACTGCAACTCCAGGCATTGCAACAACTCGAGTCCACCAAGGTGTTTGCGTTTTCCGAACACAGGCTGGTGGGATCATGCCTCCAGACATCGGTGACGATTCACACACAGCCTGGACGATATGCATCGAGGACCATCCCGAAGATGCCCTTCGAGAGGCTTGGCGTCAATTGTGCCAGTGGGGCGTTGCCAGTGAGGCGATTGGCCGATCATGAATCGCAACTGGGGAACCCTAACACTCGCTATCCTGGCATCGCTCAGTATCCTTCTGTTGCGATTGCAGGGCAGTAGCACTCCCGCATGGGTGATCATCGAGACCTTCGTGTGCATCGCCTTGTCGCTCATGATTCGACTCTGGATGAATCGTCAGCCATCTTCATGGCTCGAATCGAAATCCGCTGGACGATTCCGAACCGTGTTTTTCGCCACAGGCGTTCTTGTCGTGCTTGTTCCATGGGTCAGCAAACTCATCCAGACGCGAGGTATGGGAGGAAATGGGGAAGCTACCGAATTGGTATGGATGGGTATGCTGCAATATGCTGCGCTATGGATTGCTGCGGGTGCTACCCAATCGAGGCATGAATGGTTGTCATTTCTGATGAGCTGTTTTCTTACCATTTTTGGTCTCGCTACTTCCGACCGCGAAGGAATGATTCAAATCGTGGGTCCGTTTGCGATTATCGCAGCCTGGTGGTTGATGGCTCGCTACTGGAGTTCGATTGAAGGAGGATTCGTCGCCTCCGAGAATATTCCTCTGGTCCGCATGCGCATGACGATCCTGTTGGGCCTGGCCGGAATCGCGGGTGTTGCGCTGTGGCTGGCCACAAGTGTCGGTCGCGAGACGGTCCTTTTGGATGGTTTTATGCCGACGTCAGGTGGCAAGCAACGAGCCGACGCGTCCGCTCGCCAAGGGGTGGGCGACGGAGATATGTTGGTTGCCGCTCGAGACGAAGCGTTTACCTTTGGCGCGGTCGATACGGATCTCTTTCTCGAATCCGAGGTTCCGTCGATGTACGACCTGGTAAGCGAGATCTATGGCGAAGCTTCCAACAAGAAGCGGAAGTATGCGAGAGCGATTTCTCTCGACCAGCAAGTGCAGGAGATGGAACGGGAGGGAACCGAGTCTAAGAAGAACAGTCGCGAATTCAGCGCCCTTCGAAAGCCTAAGGATCCCAGCCAATCGTTTCGCCCTGAAGGGACCGAATCCCGCGCTGTCGTTCAATTGATTGGCCGAACTCCAGCTTGGTTACGGTCCGAGAGTTTCGATCGCTTCGAGAACGGCACATGGTACCAATCCCCCGCGCTCGACCTGGCAAAACGGAATATGGAGCCTGAGTTGAAAGTCATTCAAGACAAGCCTTGGATGACGGTCCAATCGATTTCGAGCGAATTGGCTTACCCAGTTCGCGAACGTCTTGCAGTGAAGGTGATTGGACTGGAATCGCCCCGGCTGTTGAGTCCTTCCTGGATTACGCATATCCATATCGATCGGATCGATCAACCCGATTTCTTTGGTTGGACACAAGACGGGCAACTGATGATGCCGAATCGCGATACGGTCCCTCGCTTGACGGTGGTACATCAACTTACTCAGATCCCATCTCTACATGTTTTGCGCGATCCTCATCACCCCATGTGCCAACTCTCGCACGCTCCTGCCGCTCACGGTCGCAGCAGCGACTTCTTGAGCCATTACTTGCAAATCGATGCTTCCGAGAAAAACGCCGTGCAATGCGCGAGATCATGGCTTGAGGAACAAGGGTTGGCGGGTGAGTCTGCTACGGATTGGGAACGGGTATCAGCGAGCAAATCGGCAGTTCAGAGTTGGAACGATTCGCCGAGATAGACCTGGCGTACCTGCTGATTGGCGAGAATAGCGGATGGCGCACCTTCGGCAATGACCCGGCCTTCATTGAGGATATAGGCGCGGTCGCAGATACCCAGGGTTTC
>JALOQW010000518.1 GCA_025459275.1 Pirellula sp. | reverse complement strand
TGATGCTTCAAACCAAGCGATTCCCCGAAGCGGCTCGCAGCTTTTCCGAGTGCATTCGCCTGGATCGTCGCCATGTGGCCGCGCATCAAGGACTTGCCGATTCACTGCTCGAAATGAATCGTGTCGCGGATGCCCAGAGGGTTCGCAAGTTCGCGAACGATCTGACAAGCATCAACGATTATGCTCAACAGATATCTTACAAGTATGGCGATCCCAAGTTGTATGGAAAAATCTCGGAAATGTATTCAGCTATGGGAGACGATGTGTCTGCGTTCGGTTGGGCTGCTACCGGAGCAACGTTGGGGCATTTGCCCATGACGGAGGAGCTGAAGACACAACAGCAATCGCTTCGAAAAGGGCGTGCGGGACCTCCTGCAGCGTTGGCGGGCCTTGAAGTAGACAAGTGGCCCATGCCCGATCTGCCATCGCGCATCTTGACAGAATCTTCCGAAACCAAGCTTGCAGCGAATTCTTCGCAAAATCGCATTCTGATGGATGACGTTGCCGCCCGCTTGGGGATCAACGCGCCGTACGGCAATGGTGCCAAGCCCAATCGAGGCTGGTATACCATCGAAGGTGTTGGAGGTGGTGTCAATGTGTTGGACTTTGACATGGATGGATGGCCTGATCTGTTTTTCTGCGAGGCCGGCGACTCGCCCATCGAAGCCACACCCCAATACAAGCCAAAAATGTTCTACCGTTCGATTGCGGGGAGTACCTACAAAGAGGTTGCGACGCAGTCGGGTTTGGCTGATCGAGGGTACGGACAAGGGATGGGAGTCTGCGACCTGGACCAGGATGGATTTCCCGATGTGCTCATCGCCAATCTTGGTGAATCCAGGATCTATCGCAATTTGGGGGACGGAACGTTTGAATTCCTCGTCATTCCTCAACCCGATACCAATTCGATATGGAACTCTTCAATCCAAGCGGCAGATCTGAATGGAGATAGCCTGCCGGATATCGTCTCCGCCTCCTACATCTACGGAGAGCAAGGGATTACGCATTGGTGCGAAATCAAGAATTCCAAGCGTGGATCTTGCAATCCAAAAATGTTCCCGCCAGGCAAGAATCGTATCCTGTTTAGTGAAGGGGATTGGACGTTCACAAATACGAACGAAGAGTGGCTGGAATCCATCCAACGTGGATACACGTTAGGTACGCTGATCACCAATTTGGATGGTCGGGATGGGAACGACGTTTTCTTCGCGAACGACGTCTCCCCCAATGCGCTGCTCCTGAGTCAGACTGACCCTGTCTCGCACAGGAATGCACTTCATGAAGTTGCGGCCGCGGCCGGCGTGGCTGTGGACAGCATCGGTCGCGCTCAAGCGTGCATGGGAATCGCGTGCGGAGATCAAAACCGGGATGGACGTCTCGATTTAATCGTGACCAATTTTTACAACGAGGTTAGCACGTTGTACCTGCAGTCACTTCCGGGTGTCTTCGTCGATGGGACGCGAAGGAGCAAATTGGGGGGACCGACGCTCGATCAGCTCAGCTTCGGCTGCCAGCTCGTCGACTTGGATAGTGACGGCTGGCTTGATTTTATTGCGGTGAACGGACATATCGATGACCTTCGGAAGGAAAACATCCCATGGCAGATGCCAACTCAAGTCCTCAAGAACGAACAGGGGCAATTTCGATGGCTCAAAGATCCATCACCTGGAAAGTACTTCGATGGCAAATGGGTCGGTCGCGGTTTGCAGATGCTTGATTTCAATCGCGATGGCAGACCCGACTTGGTAGCCACCCATATCGATCGACCAGCAGCTCTGTTGGAGAACCAGACCGTTTCTCCACATCGTTTCCTTCAATTGCAATTGACGGGAACCCGCAGCGAGCGGGATGCGGTAGGGGCGTTGGTCCGAGTCGTGTGCAACAATGAATCGTGGGTTACCGGCCTTCACAACGGCGAAGGATACTTCGGATCCAACGAGCGCTTGATTCATGTCGGCATTGGAAATCAAGCCACCGTGGATTTGCTTCGAATCGAATGGCCCAGCGGTCAAGTAGAAGAGTTTCGCGACATTGAAACGAACCAGCGACTTCACATCATCGAAAACGTTGGCTTCCATGCCGTGGCACTCGCGTCAACTCGTTAAGTGCTGAGTGCTGGGCTTGCGGCTAAACGAAAATATAGACGCGGGGCTCGTTGCTCCTTCGGCAGTCGGTACCACTTCTATTTCTTGGCGTGGACGCTCGAGGCTCCACTCTCGTCTTTGCTCAAGACATTGGGTTCTCCGACATACTGAACGTTGGAAGCGCCACTAGCGCGAGCCGAGAGCTTTTCAATCGGTAGGACAATGATTGTCGATGCCCCAGACGCTGCCACGGTTGCTTCCTGGACAGTCAATTCCTGCGCGTTTAGCGTTGACGCGCCAGACGCATCGGCGGTCAATGTGGAGACACTACCGCTCGTTACATTCAAGGAACTCGCCCCAGAGAGATCCACGTCGAGCGAATCGCCCTCCAAGCCTGATATCGTACCTTGAGTGGCGCCCGATCCTCTGTACTTTTTGAGATGAATGGAACTTGCTTTGACAACGATTGGGTTGTTCGTCGAGTAAGACTCGGTTGTGTGTATCACCAAACGCCCGTCGATCACTTGAGTATCGATGATTTCGAGGAGATTCTCATCGGCAGAGATGCTCAACGAAGGGTCGGAGCCGAGCGAAACCTCGAGTGTGACCGAGCCGGATACATCCACCGAATCGAATTCATCGATGATGCGATCCTCGGTCGAAAGGACTCCGTTCCCCGTAAT
>JALOQW010000517.1 GCA_025459275.1 Pirellula sp. | reverse complement strand
CTTGAGAATAGCGACCGATCCATCGTGACCGACAAGTTTCGAGACCATCGCGGCCCGATTCAGATCCACAATGCGAATCGTATTATCGCTCCCCGAAACCGCGATCAGTCCGTTATCCAACGGGCACAATGCCATCAGTTTGCCGGCTTGGATCTCCATGTGGGCGACAACCCGATTGTTCGCGGGTTCCCACTGCACCAGGCGTCGATCTTCACCGCACGAGAACACCGTTCGGCCATCCTCTGAAAATCGCAAAGCCAAGATCCGGTCATAATGCAAGCTCGGTGATACCTTGCTCGGTTGATTAGAATCTGGAGGCGAGGCACTCGCGAGCGCGTGATCTGGACGCACTAAGGAATGGATCCGAATAATGCCATCCCGGCCGCCATAAGCGAGCCACCGACCATCCTTGGAGATGTCGATTGCTCGCAGATCTTTGCAATCGCATCGATGATCGACGCCCCACTGATCTTCCGCAATGTTCAAGCGATACACCGCATTGCCAAAGCCTACCGCATAGATCTCGTTGTCGCTTGCGAACGCGACTCCGAACAAGGCATGCTCGGCACTTCGTTCGATTAGCAGTTTCAAGCCTTCGTCTTGGGATACTTCCCAGACTTTCAAGTCGCCGTCGTTGCCACACGAGGCCAAGAGTTGTCCAGTCGGAGAAAAGGCGATGCACTTGACCCAATCGCGATGGGCAATCACCGAAGCCAGGCTATGGTTGTTCAAGGGATTGATCCAACGGATCGAATGATCGTCGCCAGCAACTGCGATCCCGTTGCCTTGTGGGGAAATCGCCAGTGCAGTGATCACAGGGCATTCCCGTTCCCCGGGCAGCGGCTGCAAGCGGATGACTCCGCCCGACTGCAGGGGCTCTGGCTGTAGGGGTTCTTGGGCCATGGACAGAAACGACCAAGGCATCATCCAAATCATGCTGCCAAGAAACCAGCAGCAACCGGCATTGATCCGCCACCGCTGCATGCGGAACCCTCCGTGTTCGTGTCCAAATCCGTCGGGACCTTTCCCTCGGAATTCCTATCGACTCGAACGCTCAGGGACTTTCAATAAACCGCGAAAGTCGTGGCTGTCACGCGATCTTTTCGGATCGGGTAAACCGGGGCGGCTAGGAGGCCTTCTCACTTTCTGCTCATTTGCTAGCAATTCCGCGAGGGGAGTGCGTTTAGAAAAATGGCCTTGTTGATTTGGTGATCGTTGCACAACGTTGTGCTTTGCAATAACGAACCACCTCACCTCCAAGGCTTCGCTTTACCGATTCCGCGACAAAGCGCAAAGATACATCTCTCGTCTATTCGCCCAAGTGCTGCAACTCGCGCAGAGCGACGGGTTCATCAATGGCGATGAAGTTGCCATCGATGGAACTTACATTGAAGCCCTAGCATCGCGTCAACGTATCGTCAACCAAGCCACTCTTGCCAAGCGCATCCAAGTACTGGAACAGGTGATCTCCGGGGCCACCGATAACGCCCAAGGAACAGGCAAACCCAATGCAAAATCCAAATGGATGGCTCAGACTGACACGGGTAAGGCGGAACAACTGGACCGCTATCAACGCTCCCGACAGGAGATCGAGAAGCGTTTGAAGAAAAACAGGGAAAGAAAGCCATCAACGCAATTGGACGAATCGAAAATCTTTGTTGGCACGAGCGACCCAGCGGTCCCAATCAGTCGCAACAAACTAGCGGTGTTTGGTCCGCTTTGGCCAACTCAGTTTGTCACTCACGTTCAGTCGAATCTCATCCTTGCTGTATGTGTTTTCACAATCCCCTCCGATTCCAATACGATTGGCTCCATGATCGACCTCGCTCGAAGCAACGGAGCTATCAACATTCGCACGGCGTACGCTGACTCGGGATACTCATCCCTATCGGATATACGTTCGTGCCATGAGCGATCCATACGCCTTGTCGCTCCAGTTGGCGAGAACAGCTTCACGGAACAGAAAAAACAAGCGAAGATCACTGTTTCTGGGAAACAACCCAAGACGACCAAGGATGCGTTCGTCTTCGATTACGACAAGCTCCGATGTACGTGCCCGAATGGAATTACCATGGATGCTACGAAGGATGGGAAACGCACCTTGCTCAACGGAGACGTCCTACAATGCTACCGAATCAATTTCACCCCAGAAATCTGCAAGGGCTGCCCATTGATTGCCCGCTGCAAAGATGGAGAGAAATCCACACGCGCTGTGAAGCTCATCGAAGGGGAGGAAATGCTCGTGGCCCACAAAAAGGCCATGACTCCTAACGTGCTAAGCAACTGTCGAACCATCCGAGCTCAAACTGCGGAGAAGGCGTTTGGGGATGGCAAGGAACGAGTTGGCTTACGCAAGCTTGGGGGTAGAACGCCAGCACGCACGAACGCCATTACCATCCTTCATGGACTTCGCCATGAACGTCAAAAGGCTCTTTCGACTACGCCAAACCAGCAAAAAGCTGACTGAAAAGTGAGAAAGCCTCTTGGTGCCACCTGGTGAATCAGCTTCCTCGCTAACCTACCTGCGACCAGACGGTGGTTACACGCAGTCCGAGTCGCTGAAGTAACGGAACGACCACGGCGTCGATGCTTTGCTTTTCTTGGGCATCGAGCAACCGAGACGTTCGTGAGGCGATCAAAACAAGAATCGTACCAGCGATGGCCGCTGGGATCGGGCCGAACGCTAAAACGATAGGCACGCTCGCGATGAAGTACGTCGGCCAGCCCAACGTGATCTCGAGTCGCTCCAACGTCCACGCGGTGATAGCTACCAGG
>JALOQW010000171.1 GCA_025459275.1 Pirellula sp. | reverse complement strand
ACCGGGCGGGCCAGGGTGATGCAGTTCAGCCTGCCAGTACAGGCCGACGGTTACTATTCCCTGTTCAGTGTGGGTACCATAAACAGTGTGGATACATTCTTCTTCAAGGACGATGTGTCTCTGCCTACGCCCGGCAAGGCCCGTATCAGCTTGCCTAACAGTTCATCCACGGGTAAACCGCTGGTATCCACCCAACAAATCGAATCACGCCTGGAAGCTGTCGAAGAGTTGGTCGCCGATACACGGATGCGGTCAACGATTCGCGATGCTCTCAACGAAGTGTATGACCTGGAACGCCTCTTGGCTCGTGTCGCGACCGGCCGATGCAGCCCCCGCGATTTGCAACAAGTGGGACGCTCCCTTGCCCAATTGCCCAAGATCAAAGCTCTCTTGGAACATCGCACGTCACAACGCCTATCTCAACTGAAGGAGAGAATCGATCTCTGTGAGACGTTGCTGGAGCAATTGCAATCGGCCCTGGTTCCAGAGTGTCCCCTCCTCGCAAAAGGGGGCGGATTCATCTGCCAGGGATACGATGCGCGATTGGATGAATTTCGATCTCTTGCGAGCGGCGGTAAAGAATGGATTGCGAGATACCAAGCCGAACAGAGCGCGACGACGGGCATCCCGAGCCTCAAGGTCGGTTTCACGTCGGTGTTTGGTTATTACATCGAGATCACGAACACTCATCGTGAACGCATTCCAGCAACCTATATTCGCAAACAGACACTGAAGAACTGCGAGCGTTACATCACCCCCGAATTGAAGGAGTACGAAGAAAAAGTACTCACGGCCGATGAATCCGCAAAGCAACTAGAGTACGAACTGTTTCTGGAGTTAAGGGAGCGGGTGCATCAAGCGACACTCCCCCTTCAGACCAACGCAGCCATCCTCGCCGAACTCGATTGTCTCAACTCCTTTGCGGATCTCGCAGTGAAGCAAGGCTACGTTCGACCCAAAATCACGGACGAACCGCTGTTGGAAATCTTCGAAGGCCGACATCCCGTACTGGACGCTAAACTCGCAAAAGGGACATTCGTCCCGAACGATTGCATGCTCGGATCGGAGCACGGTCGCATTCAGTTGATCACGGGCCCTAACATGGCGGGCAAGAGTACCTACATTCGGCAATCCGCGCTGATCGTCATCCTGGCTCAGATCGGGAGTTTCGTCCCCGCCAAGCGTGCGACGATCGGAATCGCTGACCGGTTGTTTGCCCGCGTTGGCGCGAGCGACGAACTGGCACGAGGCCAGAGCACCTTCATGGTCGAAATGGTAGAAACCGCGCGCATTCTGAACACCGCTACCGATCGATCGATGGTGATTTTGGATGAGATCGGACGCGGCACGAGCACTTATGACGGTTTGAGTCTCGCATGGGCCATCGTGGAACATCTGCACGAACACAATCGGTCACGCGTCTTGTTTGCAACCCACTATCACGAATTGGTGGAACTGCAAAAGACTCTCCCGAGCGTCCGAAACTGGAATGTCTCGGTCAAGGAATGGGACGATACCGTCGTCTTCTTGCATCGCATCGTCCCTGGCGGCGCGGACAAGAGTTATGGAATCCATGTCGCCCGATTGGCCGGTATCCCCAAACCAGTCAATGAACGGGCCAAGGAGATTCTGAGCCAACTCGAGTCGAGTCGTCTCAATCGCTACGACCAGCCTCGATTATCACCCCCGCCGCCAAAGAAATCTGGGCACATTCAGTTGACCCTGTTTCAATGGCAGGAAAATGAAGTCGTCGAAAAACTGAAAACGGTCGATGTCCACAGCATGACTCCGATTCAGGCGCTTCAAATGCTCGAGTCCCTTCAAAAACAAGCACAAAGCACGAACGGATGATGGAAGCCTCGGAAACCTGGAATCGTTTGCTGGCTCATGTTCGAGAGACCGCTCTGCTCGAATCGACCGCTGCCATGCTCGAGTGGGACGAACACACCGGTATGCCGGTTCAAGCAGCAGAGTATCGGGCCGAACAACTGATGCTCTTGAGCGGCATGATTCATCAACGACGCACGGACCCGAAGATTGGCGAATGGCTCAAGGCCCTGGCCGATTCGAGCCTCGCTTCCGAACCGAACAGTCCGATCGGTGCTTCCATTCGCTGCATGCGCCGCGACTATGACAAGCACGTCCGTCTGCCCGAATCGCTCGTCAAGCAGATCGCGAAAGCCACTTCGTTAGGTCAGCAAGCATGGGTCCTGGCTCGAAAAGAGAATGCGTTCCAGTCCTTCCGCCCCCACTTGGAAGAGATTCTTTCGCTTCGACGTCAAGAAGCCGATCTGCTCGTTGACGAGGGGATGACTCGATATGACGCGCTTCTTGACCAGTACGAGGAAGGGGCTCGCATCAGCACCCTTTCGGATCTCTTCAGTCGGTTGCGCGATGCGTTGGTCCCATTGATTCACGAAGCGAGCTTACCTAAGAATCAGCCTCACTCGTCCTGCTTGGCAGGGCTGTTTGATCTAGATCAACAACGGAGTTTGTCTCGATGGGTCGCAGAGCAGATCGGTTTTGATTTTTCACGCGGGCGTCTCGATGAAACAGAGCATCCGTTCTGCACGACCTTGGGACCGCACGATCATCGCATCCTGACCCGTTATCACTCCGATTCATTCTCCAGTGGTTTGTTTGGCGTGCTGCATGAAGCCGGACATGGGATGTACGAACAAGGTTTGCCTGCGGAGTGGTATGGTACTCCGGCCGCCGCGGCCGCCTCGTTGGGCGTTCATGAATCGCAATCCCGGCTTTGGGAGAATCATGTCGGTTTGTCCCGAGAGTTTTGGCAGTGGTGTCTGCCCCATGCCCAAGAGCGGTTCACCAACCTGCAACAAGTGACGGTCCCTCAGATGGTGAAGGAACTGAACCGAGTCGAACCTTCGCTGATACGCATCGAAGCGGATGAAGTCACTTACAATCTCCATATCCTGATCCGCTTCGAGCTCGAAGTCGATCTGATCAACGGCTCCCTCTCGGTCGCCGATTTACCCGAAGAATGGAATCGAAAGTACCAAGACTACTTGGGAATCATGCCGACGAGCGATGCCGTCGGAGTCTTGCAAGATGTCCATTGGTCCGCTGGCTTGATCGGGTATTTTCCGACGTACACGCTCGGCAACATGTACGCCGCCATGCTGTTCGATGCTGCAGAACGGGACATCCCGGACCTGAAAGCAAGAATACAAATCGGATCGTTTCTGCCCCTTCTCGAGTGGCTTCGTGATCGTATCCATGTTTATGGACGACGCTATGCTCCCATGGCTCTCATCGAAAAAGCCACCGGTCACTCCGTCACCTCGCAACCCTTGATCGATCACTTGGATCGCAAGGTTCGATCCCGTAGTGGTGCTAGTGAAAGATCTTAGGCTTCAACCGATACTCCGGTGAAGAATCCGAACTTCGCCGCGTCTGCGGCGGGGTTCGGGCTCAGGATTTCGAATGGCGTTCTACCTCGCATGCATGGGGCATTCAATGCGGACTCCCCTAGCACTATCATGGTTCATTCATGAACGCTTGCCTCCAAGAGCCCTTTCCGTTATCGATTGAGAATGAGCCATAGAGATGAAACCACGATTGCGGTCTGAAGGATGGTTCAATGATCTCTCGAATCCAGGGATGACGGCCATTTACCTGGAACGATACTTCAACTACGGCATGACGCTCAAGGAACTGCGATCGGGTCGGCCAATTATCGGTATCGCGCAGTCCGCCAACGACTTGGCTCCTTGCAATCGCGCTCATTTGCAAACCGTTCATCGATTGTGCGATGGCGTGCGAGACGCGGGGGGAGTTCCAATGGTCTTTCCGATGCATCCCTTGCAAGAATCGGTGCGGCGTCCTACGGCAGCGCTCGATCGCAATCTGGCCTACATCGCCCTCGTTGAGGTCCTCCACGGCTACCCACTGGATGGCGTGATTTTTACGACTGGTTGTGACAAGACCACTCCGGCGGCGTTGATGGCTGCCGCCACAACGGATCTTCCATCTTTGATTTTCAATGGTGGACCGATGCTCAACAGTTACATCGACGGTGTCCCCACTGGGGGAGGAACCATCATCTGGGAGGCTCGCATCCAACTTGGAGCTGGGATGATCGATGAAGAAGGATTTCTGAATCTGCTTGCCGCCGCGACACCCAGTCCTGGGCATTGCAATGTCATGGGAACCGCGCTTTCGATGAACTGCCTTGCAGAAGCGATGGGGATGGCATTGCCAGGCACGGCAGCGATCCCAGCCCCCTATCGCGAACGTGCGCAGGCTGCCTATGCTGCCGGACAACGTATCGTGGCTATGGTCCATGAAGATGTGCGTCCATCGTCCATCATCACTCGAAGGTCACTCCTGAATGCGATTGTTGTCAATACCGCGATTGGCGGTAGCACCAATTGCCCCCCCCACTTGTTGGCCATCGCTCGCCATGCGGGGGTGGAGCTGCAGATTCAAGATTGGGAAGCAAGTGGATACGATGTCCCCTTGCTTGTGAATCTCCAACCAGCCGGTGAGTATCTTGCAGAAGACTTTCATCGCGCTGGTAGCCTCCCCGCCGTGATGAAAGAGCTCTTGCGCGCAGGCTTGATCGATGGAGACGCTGCGACAGTGTCCGGGGCTACGATTCGCGAGAATGTAAGCCAGGCCCCTAACCCGGACCAACGAATCCTTCGGTCGGTGGAGAAACCACTACGTCATCAAGCTGGATTTCTGGTCCTTAGTGGCAATCTCTTCGATGCCGCCTTGATCAAGACCAGCGTCATTAGCGATGCGTTTCGCGCGAGGTACTTAGAGCATCCAGGAAATGAAAATACGTTCGAATGTACGGCTGTCGTGTTTGAAGGTCCCGAGGATTATCACGACCGTATCAATGACCCCGGATTGAAGATCGATGCGGATACGTTGCTTGTGATTCGCGGTTGTGGCACCATCGGATTTCCCGGAAGCGGTGAAGTCGTCAACATGCAACCACCTGATGCACTCATCAAACAGGGAATCCGGGAACTGCCAACGCTGGGTGACGGTCGACAAAGCGGAACATCGGCCAGCCCTTCGATCCTGAATGCATCGCCCGAAGCCTTGGCAGGGGGTGGTCTGAGCAAGCTGCGGACGGGAGACCGCGTACGCATTGACCTCCAAGCACGCCGCGTGGATGCCTTGGTCGATCCCATGGAGTGGGCAGCGCGATCGGATTCGATGAAGCACGCAACACCGCTGGAGCCAACGCCGCCACTGGAACATGCAACACCATGGCAGCAGTTGTACCGCGAACATGTCGGACAGCTGCATACAGGCGGCTGCCTCGAATTTGCATGCCAATATCGCCAAGTATGCAGCAAGCTACCCAGGCACAATCATTAAGGCTGGACGCTACGACTTCGATCGAATTTTTTCGAGCAGCTTCTTGGTGGCCAGGATACCTTCGTCGGGACTGAGTCGGGATCCTTCGTATTCGATCCCTACCCAACTGTGATATCCAGCATCGAGAACGATCTTCATCATGCGAGGGAAATCAATTTTGGTTTCGTTCCCTTCGGCATCGAAATCATAGCTCTTGGCTGAAACCGCTTTTGCCAGCGGCATGAGATCGGTGACACCTTGATAGCGATCGTACTCGTAGAAGTTTCCGAAGTCGGGAAGGGTACCGCAGTTATCCATACCGGTCGCGCGAATGGTTTCAGAGAGCCACTTGCCGTTCGAGCTTAGGCCACCATGGTTCTCGACGATGACGTTGATACCCAGAGGCTTCGCATACTCGGACAATCGCCGCAAGCCGTCCGAGGCAAGCTTCAGTCCTTCTTCGTAGGGCTTGTCCGTTTCTGCGTTGACGCGGATCGAGTGGCATCCAAGGAACTTGGCTGCATCCACCCACTTGTAATGATTGTCGATAGCGGTGCTACGGTTTGCGTTGTCGCTGCTGCCGAGCGCTCCTTCGCCATCGATCATGATCAGCACGCTGGTCACTCCATGGTCGCTGGCACGCTTCTTCATCTCTGCCAGATACTTTTCATCACGTGCTTTGTCTTTAAAGAACTGATTGACGTATTCGATTCCTTCGATCCCAAACTTCTCTTTAGCGACTTTCGCAAAGTCGAGGTTGTCCAGTTCCTTGGCGAATAGAGGCTTGTGCAAAGACCACTGAGCCAAAGAGATTTTGAAGAGATCGGCTGGAGCGGCATGCGCAAATTGCAACTGGGAAGCGACGGTAGCGCTTGCAGCTGCACAAGATGCGGATACCAGAAAACGACGGCGATCGATAGAGTGTCGCATGGGTCCGTTCAATCGTTTGAAGGTTGATGGTGGGGAGGGAAAACGCGTAGCAAGTCCAAGGGTATTCGAGTACCCTGTGACGCAAGATTCTATTTCCCGCACTAGCATCCGGCAAGCAAATCGCCAAACCTTCTACGAAAACGCTATGCCCCGCCGCAAATCATCGACCCGGTCCAGCGGCCCATCCCGTATGTCTCTCAAACCTATCGACATCGCCTGGGATCTCGAGCGACCGCTTCCGGATCAGACCCAGGAACTGTTGGAGCGGGCCGACCGTATGCTGCAATCGTATTGGGATGCCTGGCATCGCCAGCCTATCGAGCAGTACGTTGCCTGCGATTTTCGCGATGTATGGAGGGCCCTGGCCACGATTCGTGAACAGTCCCTTGCACCTGGGAATCTGTTCTGCGAATGGGGGTGCGGGTTTGGTATCGTTGCCGCCCTGGCTGGGCAGTTGGGTTGGGATGCGATCGGTATCGAAGCAGAGCCGTTCCTGGTCGAAGGGGCCCGTAAGTGGATTCAAGCCGAAGGGCTGCCTGCGGAAATCTGGCATGGCAACTTTCTTCCACCCAGAAGTGAACAACTGGCGCGGCACCAATCGCATCATGCGTCGCTCTTCCATCAAGTCCCATCGGCCTACTCCGAGCACGGCATGTCGCTCGACGATTTTGCGATCGTGTTTGCGTATCCATGGCCCGGAGAGGACGGCTTTTTGAAAGATGTCTTCGAGGTCTATGCAGCGGACCGAGCTATTCTGTTGCTGTTCCGCGGCCCCTATGAGTTGGAACTGTATCGAAAATCCGACGAAGGATCACAGTAACGATCAAAGGGATGCTGTGGTGAAAACACCATCGACATTTCGCCATGTCTTTCCGGTCGGATTTGCATTGCGGAGGACGTTGGGCAGTCGGTTTTCCCTCACCGCATCGAAGCACGTCAGCTTGGCAAATCGCAAGAGACTGGCTGGAATACCGACAGCCGTGAACCCAGGATGGCTGGTTGCCGGATAAGGTCCACCGTGGTTCATGGCCGGGCTGACAGCAACGCCCGTCGGCATCTTGTCATTCAGGATCCGACCAACGCGCTGGATAAGAGCATCAGCCACCGCGCCATAGACCGCATCATCGCCACCGGCCGTGTCGCTGTAGATGGTGCCGGTCAGATTCCCTTCGAGCGCATCGATGATGGCAATCAGCTCTTCGATGTTGGTGCAGACGGAAATCAAGACTGCGTTGCCAAAGGCCTCTGTCTGGAACACATGCGGATCGGCTAGCATTTGAGCACCGGTCACTCGCAGCACGGTGTTTGCCACGGCGCATCGAGAACCTGGTAGCTTGGCCCCACCCGCAAGATTCTTCGCTCCCGCATTCTGCAAAACCTCGATGCTTTTGAGAAGCGATCGCTCGACACTCTCGGACAACAATGTTCCTGCGGCAGCCGACGTGTACTTGCCAACGACTCCCTGAATAAAGGCTTCGGACTCCGGTGAATCGAGCAACAGGAGCAGGCCTGGATTGGTGCAGAACTGCCCCGCTCCCATCAAACCGCTGACCACATACTCGTCGACCAACTTTTCTCCGCGCTCGCGCAGGGCACCGGGGAGGAACACGACAGGATTCACGCTCGAAAGTTCCGCATAAAAGGGCTTTCCGACCCGATCCGCGACGGCTTTCAGTTGCAGGCCTGCCGAGCGGGAGCCGGTGTAACCGATGGCACCCAGCCGCGGGTCAGCGACCAAGCGTTCCCCGTCTTCGTGCGAGGTTCGATAGATCAATTGCACCAAGCCTTCCGGCATGTTCGTTTTCTTGATAACCGACCATACCAATTGCGCGAAGCGTTCGGTAGTCGCCGGATGAGACGAATTGGCCTTGGCGATCACAGGATTGCCTGCGGCGATGGCCGCCGCAAAGTCACCGCCTGCAATGCTGTTAAACGCAAACGGGAAGTTATTAGGGCCGAATACCGCAATCGGCCCTAGAGCCAGATAGCACGATCGAATGTTCGCTTTGGTATCGAGCGTCGCCATCCGCCACGATTCGTTTCGAGCCGCTTCCGCCGCTTGTCGCAACTGGTTTACCGTCCTGGGCAACTCCACATCTGCCAGCCTCGGAGATTTCGGCAAGCCGGTTTCCAGGTGAGCGATCTCGACCAGTCCGTCTCGATCGGCTTCGATCGCGGATGCATAACCTTCAAGAAACTCAGCAAGCCTTTCTCCTGGCATGTTTCGCACAACTCGAAAGGCGTTGGCCGCGGCTTCCAATGCTCGATCGCAAGTCCCCCAGTCGCTGACCGGATAACATGCA